>JANOXZ010000385.1:0-7503 GCA_031418695.1 Synechococcales cyanobacterium VAR_35_metabat_10 | reverse complement strand
CCGCTTTTTCTGCTGATGCAGCTACTGCAATTACCACTTGGCGGGCAACCGGTGTAGTTGTCGATGGCCCATTAACTGTAGGTTTCTCCGCACCAATTTATCAAACCATTACTAGTTTTCCTCGGATTGCTCTAGACCTAGCTAATGGTGCGATCGCCCAAAGTTACCTGACAAATGCTGGCATTCCGGCGATCGGCAATGGGCCTTATGGAACTTATAACACTTATCGCTTTGCTACTCCAGCCCAACTAACAGACTGTGACGATCTCTATGCTATGCCTCATGCCGATCCCACATGGGCAACCCATAGTAATTTAGTCCCTTTCAATGCCAGCAAAGGTTATATTTGGGCAGCTTGTCATTCCGTTAATGTATTAGAAAATGTTGATGATCCAGGGGATGCCGATGCTGCGCCCGATATGAATTTTTTGAGTACTAACGGTTTAGTACCCCACAAAAACCACCTGAATGGTGTGCCACCTTATACTTACAAGCCGATCGCTGATGCTGACCCAGTAATGCAGTTCATTGGTAGTTTAGATGGCGCTACTGATAACGGTTCTGAGCAAGTTTATCTACCCAACCTGACCTCTAATTGGCGACCCACTACTCGAATTGCGGTGATCGATCCAGATCATTCTCAAGTACCACCAGCTTCATCGGCACTATCCCCGGGCGAAGCTGTAAAAGTAGCCTATGGTCGCGGCTTTGGTGATGCTAATAACGGGATAGTGATGTATGAAGGTGGTCATAATCACACTGCAACGGGGACTGTTGCTGAACAAGTAGCTGCCCAACGAGCCTTTCTCAACTTTGCCCTATTAGCTGGAGTCGATCGGCGATTAGAAGTTACTAGCTCCATTCCCACCAGCATGACCAACGGCGCAACGATAAATGTTAGTGTTAATGCTACTGCTGGTTCTGGTTTATACACTTACAAGTGGTATAACAATTGTGGTGGTACTTTTGGTAATATTAACTCTGGCAGTACTACTTTTACTGCCCCAGTTACCGGATCGAGCTGTAGCTTAAGAGCAGTAGTTAGTGATAGTTGTGGCCGAAGAAGTATTGAAGCGGAGGTAATTGCATTTCCCTCCAGGATTATTTCAGGTACAGTATTTGAAGATGTAAACTATGGCGGTGGATTAGGACGCACTCAATCTACAGCCAGTGGAGTTGGCAGACAAAATGCTAAGGTGGAGCTATATGACTCATTGGGTAGCTACGTTCGGAACACTATCACTGATGTTAATGGTAAATACACCTTCACCAATCTTCCCGATAACAGCAGTTATCAAGTCCGGGTAGTCAACAGCACAGTCACTTCTAGTCGCAACAGTACTGCTGTTGGATTATTACCAATACAAACCTTTCGGACTGATGCTGGAACGACTACTGCTACAGGAACTACCGTGAGTGGATTATTCGATCGAGTCGGTGGCGAAAAGCCCATTGAGGTAGATCCAGCGATTAACACTGGCTCACAAACTCTCACAGATCTCAACAATCTTACCAATCAAGAAGTTCAGTCTCTCACCCCTGTCAACATTATGACTACCGATGTAGGTGGCATTGATTTTGGCTATAACTTCGACACGATCGTTAACACCAGCAATAATGGTCAAGGTTCTTTGGCACAGTTTATTTTAAACAGTAATGCTTTGCCTAACAGTACCTTAGATCAAGTAGCTAACAGCATTTTTGATCCGCCACTAGGCAGAGAAGTAAGTATTTTTATGATTCCGAATCAATCTGCCCATCCAGGTCTTAGAGCAGGCTTGTTAGATCAACTTACCAATGGTATTGCAATAATTCCCCCAACTACTTTGCTCCCGATCATTACCGATAACAGCACCAGTATTGATGGTCGTACTCAAACTGCCAATATTGGTGATCTGAATGCTAGCAGTGCTGGTTATGTAGGCAAAGTAGGAACTGTGGCCGATGGGGTGGCAGGTACCGCCGATGATCTGACTATTACAGCAGTGACTTTGCCAGAGGTACAAATAACTGGGGTTCGATCGCTCATTTACGGCATTGGCATTGATGCCCAGCAGACGATCATCCAAGGAATTTCGATTTATGGCTTTGGTAATGATCCATACAAACAGGCTGATATTGCTTTTGTTGGTGTCCAAGGACAAAACTCGTTGATCACCAACAATATTATCGGTTCTGCTGCCAATGGATTTATTGATCCTGGTGTCGCAGCCAGAGGCAGCGCAGGGATTCGCAGCAACACAGCCAATATGCAGAATACTCAGGTATTGCATAACCTAATTGGGTTTCATAGCTATTATGGGATTGGAGTCACTGATACCGATGGAGCCAAGTGGGATGGTGGAGTGATTAGCACCAATACTATTTCTAATAATGGTCTAGATACTAGTGCTACTCTTGCGCAAGCAGGGATTGAGCTAGACACTCCAGGTTATCTGGGCTTTGTGGGCACCACCATCTCTCAAAATATGCTGGATGCCAACGGCAATCAAGGGATTCAAAACAACTATGGCCAAAACGTGACCATTATCAACAACACGATCGCCAATAGTGGCCGATTGACCAATGAAACTAATAGCACCGAGGGAATGGGGATTCTGATGTTTGGATCTCAAAGTTCTATGGTGTCTCAAAACCTAGTCTACGGCGGCAATTATGAAGGCATTACCGTTAGTGGTCAAGCCAACGTAAAAATCACCAAGAACTCTCTTTACAACAACGGCACTTTAGGTATCGATTTAATCGGCACTCTAGGAGTAAGCGCTAATGATGGGACAGTGAATGGTGCGATCGCCAACCAAGACCTTGACTATCCGATTATCACCTCCACCAATTTAACTGGTGGCACCCTACGCGCCAAAGGATTTGTGGGTAACTTGACGGCTGGTAATCCGATCTTTGCTGGAACAACATTAGAATTCTTTATTGCCGACAACAATCCAGCCAACCAAGATGGCGAAGCTATTCTGGGCGATGGTAAGACAGTCTCTCATGGGGAAGGAAGTATTTATTTGGGCTACTGCTTGGCCGATGCCAACGGAAAGTTTGATTGTTCTTTCCCCAATGCCGGGATCTTGGGTCTAACTAATGCCAAAAACATTACTGCGACGACTACCGATAGTAATGGAAATACCTCGGAGTTCAGTGCGGTGACAGTTAGTGGTAGTCCAAATATGTTGTTGGTGAAACGAATTACAGCGATTGACAGTATTACCACTACCTCAAACGGTCAAAGTTTTAGCAGCTACTATAATGAAGCCAGCAATCCCTATGATGATAACGTTTTAGATTCTCCGGCTCCCATACCTCCAGATACTGACAAATGGCCAAACATTAGTTCCTTCTTAGTGGGCGTAACCGATGGCGGCAAGATTAAGCCCAAGAGCATGTTAAACTATACAATCTATTTTCTCTCAGCAGGAGATGTCCCGGCTAATCGCGTGGCTATCTGTGATCTGGTGCCTGCTCATCAAACCTTTAAACCCAACGGTTTTACTAACGTGACCCATGCTAATAATGGAACAACAGGAGCCGATCGGGGCATTGTCGCCCAAATCAATGGTGAAACCCTTTCTTATACTAATTTGGCTGATGGAGATGTTGGTCGCTACTATCCACCGGGTGAAGCACTACCAAATGCCTGCAAGTTGTCCAGTGGTGCAATTCCCAACAATGATCATGGAGCAGTAGTGGTAAGCATTGGAGATGTCATAGATCCCGCTAATGCCACAGTCACCAATCAATCTCAAGGATTCATTCGGTTCCAAGTCCAAGTTGATTAAGCAGGCATTCGACTATGCTGAGTGCAATAAACTATTTCTCGTTTTTGCATAAATCTATTGGTAATTAGATAAAAATACTGTAGTCAGATAAAATACTGTAATGTTAAATTATATGTAAGTCGGCAGAAATCCACGTCATCATTAAACCAACTTTTAATATAAAGGAGACAATCAAAATGAGCAGCTATTCTATTCTAGTAGTGGATGATCATCCAGAAAACTTTGAAGTAATTGAAGCCTTACTTGAAAGCATGAATTACACATTGCATTATGCAAGTAGCGGTCAGGTTGCAATCGATTTTTTAGATAAATTTGATCCAGATCTGATTTTATTAGATGTCATGATGCCCGAAATTGATGGCATTGAGGTCTGCAAACAAATCAAAGCCAATTCCCGGTGGCAGGCTGTACCAATCATCATGGTTACATCTCTTGCTAGCAAGGAGGATTTAGCTCGCTGTCTAACCGCAGGAGCCGATGATTTTCTCAGTAAACCAGTTAATGGTATTGAGTTGCGGGCTAGAGTTCATTCCATGTTGCGGATCAAAAAGCAGCACGATCGTATTGAATCTTTATCGAAGCTCCAACGCAATAGCATCAGCTCTTTGAAAAGTAGCTTGAATGAATTGAATTCAGATTTAGCAGTTAGTTTCCCTCCAGAATCAGATGCCCCATTGCATAATGTTCTGGATAAAATCCAGCTATTACAGCAAGATTTCCACAAGATGTCCCTGCCTAAAATCAGAGAATTATTAGCATCTGTTAATCAGTCAGCAATTGAGCTAGATCAATTTCAGCAAAGTTTCCTATTCACGCGCCAACTATCTCCATCATTACCAGAAGCTAACAAACAGGAAATTTGCAGCGCAAAAATGTCGATCGAACAGATTTCCCTTCGGCAAATAGGTCAATTGCAGTCACAGCCAAAATTAATATTTGACATTGAAGATGCTGATTTAGCAGTTGCACCCAAGCATTTACAATACATTATCGCCGAACTACTAGACTACATTCTAAAAATTTCTCAACCCAAAGATTTTATTAATCTACATGGCCATGTCTTAAACGATGAATTCCATTTTTATATTGATAATCGAGGAGTTAGCCTGAGCAGCATTCCCTTGACAGAGCTTTCAGCATCAATCAGATTTAATCCGGTATCCAACTCAGATCATGACCTAACTACAGGTTTGAGAATTGCTAAACAGATCGTTGAAATTCATGAAGGACTATTTTTGATTGCAAACTCTGATCTAACCGAAGCCACAATATACATCACACTACCTTTGACTAGACTAATGCCTCCGCCAAAAGCACCATTTGCTTTGGTCACTAATAATGGCGGTTCTATCTCAGATGAATTGCACTAGAGTTCCTACAAATAAGTGCGGCAATTGAACAGGTGAGCTTCAGAGAGTATCTTAGGGAACAATAGGAGAGGTGAAAATCCTGATCAACCTCCCTTCAACACAGAGCCATACTGAAAGCAGCTCTGTAATAGCCTATGACCTTTCAACTCTCTGACTATGGCGACTACTCGGCGGTGATCGAAGCTTCGCTAGATGGTATTGCGATCGTTGAGAACGATCAATTTATCTATGTTAACCATAGCCAAGCAAAAATGTTTGGTTATAACACCTCAGAATTGCAAAGCAAGTCTTGGAAATGCTTGCACTCCAAAGAACAAGTCGAATATATTCAAACGAAAATACTCCCTATATTATCCGAATCTAAGCAATGGCGAGGTGAGGTAATTGCTGTTCGCAAAGATGGCAGTACTTTTGATGAAGAGATTACTTTATCACTATTGCAAAATGGTCAGATCATCTGCGTAGGCAGGAATATTAGTAAGCGCAAAGCGATGGAATCAGCTCTGCGTAAATCTGAAAAAAAATATGTTCAGATGGTTGCTAATGTACCAGCAGCACTCTATCAATTTCAACTGTCTGAGGATACACCTGGCAAGATGAACTACATAAGTGCCAGATTTTCTGAAATGTTTGAAATTCCGGTAACTACATCATTAGATGACATTACAATCTTGTTTACAAGAGTACATCCAGAAGATTGGGAAAGTTTCTATCAATCCTTTCAACAGGCTACTAGCAACCAGCAGGCTTGGGTTTGGCAAGGAAGACTTTTAACTCCGTCTGGAATTATTAAATGGATCCAGGGAGAATCTAGACCAATAAATACTTTAGATGGTGTATTGGTCTGGGATGGAGTTTTGATTGATGTTACCAAGCAGCAAATAGCTCTGCAAGAACGAAAAGAAGCAGAACTTGCTCTATATCAGTCAGAAGAACGCTATCAAAAATTATCTGATAATATTCCAGGAGTAATCTATCAATTCCGGTTGGCACCAGATGGCAGGGTTTCATATCCCTACGTTAGTTCAGGTTGCTGGGATATGTTTGAGCTTTTTCCTGCCGAAATCATGGCTGATTCAAAATGTGCGATCAAAATAATTCATCCTGATGATCTAGCTAACTTTGAACAAGTCACCGCTGAATCTGCTAAAAATATGACTCCCAAATTATGGGAAGGCAGAGCATTACTCCAGTCTGGCAAAATAAAATGGATTAAATCTGTCTCTCGTCCAGAACAACAAGCCGATGGTTCGATCGTGTGGGACGGCATGATGATCGATATCACCAAACTGAAAACTGCTTTACATGATCGACAACAAGCTCAGAACGATTTACATCTCACTAACGAAAGGCTAGAACTGACCATCCAAGAGCTTCAGCACGCCACTCACCTCAAGGACGAGTTTCTGGCTACTATGAGTCATGAACTGCGTACTCCATTAAATGCTATTTTAGGTATGTCAGAAGCTTTGCAAGAAGAAGTATTTGGTTCTCTAACTGCTGATCAACTACATTCAATTGCCACGATCGAGAAAAGTGGAGAGCATTTATTAGCAGTAATCAATGATGTTCTCGATGTCTCTAAAATTTCTGTAGGTAAACTAGGATTAAATATCACGAAAGTTTCTCTGTTGGAACTATGCAAATCTAGCCTAATATTTGTTAATCAACAGGCTGTCACTAAACAAATTAAGATTGATACTCATTTGCCGACAGATCTTAACTATTTATTGATTGATGAAAGACGAATGTGTCAAGTATTAATAAACTTGCTGAGTAATGCGATTAAATTCACGCCCAACGGAGGTAAGATAATCTTAGCAGCTCGGTTAGAATCACCTGAATTATGCCATCAAACCATGGGTAATTCTTTATGCTTCTCGGTTACTGATACCGGAATTGGCATTGCACAAACAGATATATCTAAACTATTTCAACCATTTATTCAGCTCGATAGTAATCTGAATAGAAAATACACAGGAACAGGATTAGGGCTGGTAATCGTCAAACAAATTGCGGAGTTACACGGAGGCCATGTCTCGATCGATACTCAGGTGGGCAAGGGCAGTTGTTTTAGTGTCAACATTCCTCAATCCCATTTGCAATCTCAGACATCATCAAATACTAATAATATTCAGGATTTAGCTGTTAACCAATCATTATACCCCTTTCATAAAAACCCACTGATTTTACTTGCCGAGGACAACGAAGTGAATATCAATACTTTTTCTAGCTATTTAACCAATAAAGGTTATCAAATTCTCTTAGCCCAAAATGGACAAGATGCGATCGCCCTCAGCCAAAAACACCATCCTGACTTGATTTTGATGGATATTCAAATGCTAGATATG
>JANOXZ010000384.1:0-3494 GCA_031418695.1 Synechococcales cyanobacterium VAR_35_metabat_10 | reverse complement strand
TGGTGCCGATGTGACTGGCGCTAAGTTCCAAGATAACTATTTGATTATTTCTCTATAAAATTTCCGTGACCGATATGACCAATCAACCAACCCCCGAAGAATCTCCCAAAGAATCTAAGTCTTCAGAATCCAAAGGTTCTGCTGCCAGACAGGCTTTAGGCATGAAAGGTGCCGCTGCCGGTGGCTCAGTTTGGGCTATCCGTCGTCAGTTGATGAAGCCAATTACTTGGATTCCGCTAATTTGGGGTGTGGTTTGTGGTGCGGCTTCGTCGGGAAATTATACTTGGTCGATCGAAAACGTGCTGAAGGCGGCGCTCTGTATGTTGATGTCAGGGCCGTTTTTGACGGGCTATACCCAGACGGTAAATGAGTATTACGATCGCGAGATTGATGCGGTCAATGAACCCTATCGCCCGATTCCCTCGGGAGCTATTTCGCTACCCCAAGTAATTGTGCAAGTTTGGGTCTTGTTTATTGGCGGCATTGGCATTTCTTACTTTTTGGATGTGTGGGCGGGTCATGAGTTTCCGGTAATGACTTGTTTGGCCTTGGGTGGCTCCTTTGTAGCCTATATCTATTCTGCACCACCGTTGAAGCTGAAGCAGAATGGCTGGTTGGGCAATTATGCTTTGGGTGCTAGCTATATTGCGCTGCCTTGGTGGGCGGGACATGCTTTGTTTGGGACTTTGAACTGGACGATCGTGGTTCTGACTTTGTTCTATAGTTTGGCGGGTTTGGGCATTGCGGTAGTCAATGACTTTAAGAGTGTAGAAGGCGATGCCAAGTTTGGCATGAAGTCGATTCCGGTGATGTTTGGAATTGATAAAGCGGCTTGGGTCTGTGTAATTATGATCGACACTTTCCAAGCCGGAATAGGCTTGTATTTAATGTCGATCGGTCAACATTTATATGGGGCGATCGTCCTGCTATTGGTCGTTCCGCAGATAACTTTCCAAGATATGTATTTCCTTCGCGATCCGTTAAAAAACGATGTAAAGTATCAAGCCAGTGCTCAACCTTTCTTGGTATTGGGGATGTTGATGGCTGGATTGGCTTTGGGTCGCGGGGTTTAAAGAATTAAAAATTATAAGTAGGCGATCTAATCCTAAAATGTCTCTATGTACAGCATGGTAGGCTGCAACGATGAAACCTGCTTTTCCAGGGATGAACCCTTACCTAGAAGATCCAGAAATCTGGGTGGAGCTGCATTCGTGGTTAATTGTGCAGTTAGCTCGATCGCTTAATCCTCAACTAACCCCTAAATACCGAGCGGCTGTAGAAAAACGAGTCTATAGTGATACCGTTTTGGTTGGTATTCCCGATGTCTCGGTATTTTCCAAAAGTAAAACGCGGGCAGATCTTGCCACCGCCACATTGACTGCTGCGACTCCTCAAAGAGTTTCGGTGCCTATGATCGAAGAAGTGCAAGAATCTTATTTGGAAATCCGCGAAGTGGCTACTGGGCAGGTGGTGACAGTGATCGAACTCTTGTCACCCAAAAATAAGCGATCAGGAGAAGGACAAAATCAATATAATGCCAAGCGCAATCGAGTTCTCAACAGCGCTACTAATTTGATCGAGATTGATTTGCTGCGCACAGGAATTGCTCCGATTATCGTTGAAACGATTGCATCCCAATATCGCATTTTGGTAAGCCGCTCCTCAATAAGGCCGGGGGCAGATTTATATGGGTTCAACTTACGTGATCCGATTCCGGTGTTTCCTTTGCCGTTGTTAATGGGCGATTCTCCTCCGGAGACACTTCGTGAACAAGAACCACTAATCAATTTGAAAACTCTGATGGATCAGATATATGAGGAAGCAGCGCTGGATTTAGCGATCGATTACGCTGCTCCGCCAAAAGTGAAACTGCAAGATGAAGATTGGGAATGGGTGAGATCGATCACCACCACTTGTTAATTGTCGTCTAATAAGAGCGGAATGTGGGATTGATCAGTTGTTGTGATGGTACATAAATAATTATGGGTACACTACATTACACGAAAATTGATATAGCTAGGAAAAGAGAAGATATGATCGATTGGGTGTCGCTTGGCAAAGCTGGGTTTGCCAAGCGACTATTGGAAAGGTTGTATATTCGTCGATCGAGCAGAAGTAATTTAGCAAAATGTCTATGGTTGATAGAGACTCATCACGTTAGTAATGGGTAACCGGGATTGGACAGCTAAATTTAAGTTTGATCGATGACCCAACCTTAAATGCTGTGCTGCGGCACAGCCAATCATCGCCGCATTATCTGTACAAAACTTCATCGGCGGAAAAATCACCCGCCAGCCCTGTTTCTCTGCGGCCTGTTGTAGATGCTGACGCAGCCCGGTATTTGCGGCTACCCCGCCACCTACGGTCACTGTCTTCAGGCCAAAATCCCGCACACAGTTACTGACCCGTTTGGTTAAAGCCAGTGCCACGCTCTGTTGAAAACTGGCCGCAATATCTGCCACCGGCATTTCTGTTTCTGTGGTTTCCAGCTTTTGCACCAGTCTGAGTACCGCAGTTTTTAAGCCACTGAAACTAGTGTCATAAGGGTGAAAGCCCCCAGCCGGTAAAGAGACATTTCCTTGAGGTAAAGGGTATTTGAGGGGATTCCCAGTAGCAGCGAGTCGATCGATCACCGGCCCCCCCGGATATTCCAGCTTCAGCAATCTCGCCACCTTATCAAAAGCTTCGCCCGCTGCATCATCCCTAGTTTCACCTAAAATTTCGTAGACTCCACATTCTTTGACATGAATCAAACTAGTATGTCCGCCCGAAACCAGGAGGCTTAAGAAGGGCGGCTGTAAATCTGGTTCGCTGAGGTAGTTGGCGTAGATGTGGCCTTCTAAGTGATGCACGCCAATCAAGGGCTTCCCGTAAATCATTGCCAAGGTTTTGGCTGCGGTGATCCCAATCAGCAGCGAACCCACCAGACCTGGAGCTGCCGTGACGGCGATGCCATCGATGCCCGACCAATCTAAGCCCGACTCGGTAAGTGCCTGCTCGATCGAATAATTGACTGTTTCTAAATGTTCACGGGAAGCAAGCTCGGGCACCACACCGCCAAAAGGCTGGTGGCTCAAGATTTGGGTGGCTGTTACTAAACTGAGAACTTCACGGTTTTTTACAACCGAGACCGATGTTTCATCACAACTTGTTTCGATCGCGAGCACTGTAGGCATTAGCTGTTATTGATTATCGATTTGGATTTTGTACTTTTTCACCAAGGCTATTAGCTATTGGCTTCTGCAAAGCAGTTGTGTTTATCAGGTTTTCTATTAATCCCTTATTCATTGTGAGCTTTGACGATTCAACAATTGACTTATGGTTTTGTGAATTTCGTAATGGATGCAGAGCAGTAAAGCTATCAATGACTGGCTTCCGTAAAGCATCTGTGTTTAAAAGATTTTCTATTAATCCCTTGTTCATTGTGAGCTTTGACGATTCAACAATTGACTTATGGTTTTGTGAATTTCGTAATGGATGCAGAGCAGTGAAGC
>JANOXZ010000383.1:0-4507 GCA_031418695.1 Synechococcales cyanobacterium VAR_35_metabat_10 | reverse complement strand
AGTAAATCCCGAAACTGGTGCTAAAAAACAAGAACTGGTAGGAGTGAAGGCAAATTCCTGGTTGGGTCAAAATTTTTTGTATCTGCAATTAGGCTTATTCTTTATCGGTCTAAATATCCGACTATTGGTAGCAAATGGAGATGGAGTAGGGTTTGCCATCTTTATGCTGGTAACTTTTGCCGCCGCATTAGCTGTTGGCTATTTATTTAAGGGCAAGAGTTGGTGTCAATATTTTTGCCCGATGGCACCAGTCCAGACTTTTTATAATGGCACGAGGGGCTTGCTCGGTAGCGATGCCCACTTGAGTCCACCAGGGACGGTGACACAATCGATGTGTCGAACTGTCGATGCCAAGGGACAGGAAAAAAGCGGCTGTGTCAGTTGTCAGTCACCTTGTATCGATATCGATGTCGAGCGGTTGTACTGGAAGAGCTTGAATCAACCCGATCGCCAGTTGCTATTTTATGGCTACTTTGGCTTAATGGCTGGCTTCTTTGGCTATTTCTATCTCTATGCCGGAAATTGGGATTATTACTATTCTGGGGTATGGACGCACGACGTGCATCAGTTGAGTAGTCTGTTTGGGCCTGGTTTCTATCTTGCGGATACAGCGATCCCAATTCCCAAAATTGTCGCAGTTCCCCTGACGCTATCGGTAGCTACGGTGCTCAGTTACTACATTGGCAAATATTCAGAACGACTCTATCAGAGTTACAGCCGCTGGCGGAAGCAGGAATTAACTAAAGAGCAGATCCGCCACAACTGCTATACCATGTGGGTATATATATCTTATAATGTATTTTTTGTCTTTGCTGGCAGACCAAATATTCACATACTCCACGAGTGGTTTGAATTAATCTTCAATGCGTTTTCAGCGATCGTCAGTACACTGTGGCTCCAGCGGACTTGGTACCGAAGCCAAGCCCGCTATCAAAAGGAAAATCTCACCAGTAGTTTACGTCGTCAGTTGCAGAAGTTAGAAGTAAATTGGCAAAGATTCTTAGAAGGTCGCGATCTCAACGATCTGGCAACTGATGAAGTTTATGTCTTAGCTAAAGTTTTGCCTGGATTTAATCAAGAATCCCGGATGCAGGTTTATCAAGGAGTGTTACAAGAAGCATTAGCATCAGGCAAAACTCAGTCAGCCGACAGTTTGGAGCTGTTACAAGATATCCGGGCCGAATTGAAGGTATCGGAGGAAGATCACTATCAGATTTTGGCAGAGTTAGGAGTCGAAGATCCCCAGCTATTAGACCCCAATATTCAACGCACTCAAGAAGACAAATTGCGGGTGGATGGATATCGGCAACGCTTAGAACAGTTATTGATGGAAGCGATCTCTAGTCATGTATCAGTAGAAAAAGCGATTTCCGCTAAATTGCCGCAAATTGATGCCTTACGCCAAGAGTATGGCATTAGTAATGAGGAACACGAACAAGTCTTAGTAGAGATGTTCCAGCCAGATAGTCTCCTCTTGAATACTAGTGCAGCACTGCTATCGCGGCTACAAATTTTGTCGATGCGCCATCAAGCACTGACAAACTTGCCACACAACCCTCAAGCAACAATCTACCAACTCTTGCGGGGTACGCTCGCTGAGCGGCAAGAATCGATCGTCCAACAACTCCTCAAGATGATCGAACTGTTTGATGATATCTCTGTCGCGAGCGATATTGCCCGCACGACAGGCTTATTAGCGAGATCGGTTGTCAAAAAACTGTTAAATCCAACCAAGAGTAATCTAGCTCCAGACATTATCTCACTGCTGATTGACAATACCGTGACTTCGTCTGACCACAACTTACAGTTCAAGGTAGAAAACTCGAAATTTGTGGAGGAAAACTCGAAATTTAGCGAATTTTTTACTCATACGACTAGTTATCGCGCTTTGAGTCGAATTCACGATCTCACCGCCATCCAATTAGATCCAGTTAGTTTGGTTGAGGTCTTAGAACAATCGATGTCTGAAGTCGATCCCCTCGTCAAAGCTGCTAGTCTTCACGCTCTGGACAAACTGAATAAGGCTACTGCCCGAGCACAAGCGCAGCAAATTGAGAACTGCCGAGATGCTCTCCTCCAAGAGATTATCGATCGAGTGTTAATTGAGAAAGCTCCCTCTGTCACTCACATTATCCCAGTACTGACAATTCAGACCAAGAGTGGTCGCCAACAACAACAACAACAGGTTTATCAACAACAGATCGTCAGGGTTGGTCGGGCAGATGATAATGATGTGACGATTCTTGACTCACGGATCTCTCGCTATCATGCCCGACTAATCGTTGATTATCGAGGGGTACAGATTGACGATCTCGATAGTGCGAATGGTCTGCGGATCGGGAAAGAACTGTTTCACCAGCAGTCTCGCCAGCTCAAGCCGGGAGATACTGTTTATTTTGGGCCAAACGACGATCCCTCATTCTCTATTAATTGGTCGGCCCCAGTGAAAACTCCAGACCCTACCAAGCAATTGGGTACGATGGACAAACTGTTGCGATTACATGCTAGTCCGTTGTTCCAAGAGATTCCACCCCAAAGATTAGTAGAGCTGGCTCGGCGCAGCGAACTGCGATTATATCAAGCTGGTGAAACAATCTGTGCAGCAGATACTTCGCCCGATCAACTGTGGCTATTGATCTCTGGTTCGGCTCAAATTGGTAACAGCAAACTAGTACCCGGCCGATCGATCGGTGAAATGGCGGTGCTCACCAACAGTTTCTATCCTGAAACCGTCATCGCTACTGGCCCAAAAAATCTCACCTTAGTGATCACAGCGGCTAGTTTCAACGAATTGATTGCTAACGATCCAATCGTCGCACGGACGCTACTTGCGCTTGTCAGCCGTCGGTGGCGACCTAAGACATCAACATCAGTCCCTGCATACATGCCTTGATATAAGACTGATGTGGCAATCACTGCCGCCAGAATATTATTCGCTGCATTCAGAAATTATTAATATTTGTTAGATCAAACGGCTAGTTAGTCTAAAATTTTCCCAGCAAAAAAATCTTTTGAGGTGACAAACTGAGGTGAGTAACTAGCTATTTTGCTGAGTACAATCACGATCGATGTTGGTAAGATAATACTGCTGGGCAGTCCAAAATACTACCAGCAAAATATTGAGGTGACAATTGAAGTGAGACATTTTTTTCATGAAATAACGCCATAAAAGTTTCTCATTTCGGAGAAACTCCATCAACACGCAGTATCTCCGAGATGAGAAGCGTAAAATTTCTCAATATCTCAACCAAAATTCACAACCTACGACCATAACGCTTGTGCTTGCTGTAGGCTTGTGTCAATGTATCTACTAAATCTCGGCAATCTATGACTACCAGACGTAATTTTCTCTTTCTACTCGGTGCAGGTACTACAGCCACCTTCTTTGGCAGTGCTACTAATTCTAGTTGGGCAAATCCCAGTTCTGCCAAACCAACAGCAAAAGATGGCGCGGCGGCAAATGTGTTTAAATTACCATCTTTAACTTATGATTACAATGCGCTGGAGCCACATATTGATGCAGCGACGATGAAATTTCACCATGATAAACATCATGCAGGTTATGTCAAAAAGCTAAATGATGCGTTGAATAAATATCCAGAACTCCAAACAAAAACCATCGAAGAACTGGTGATTGATCGCCGTAAACTACCCAAAAATATCCAAAGTAGTATTAGAAATAATGGTGGTGGACATCTTAATCATACTATGTACTGGAAGATTATGAGTCCTCAAGGTGGTGGAAAACCAACGGGGAAAATTGCCGCAGCAATTAAGAAGAGATTTGGTAGCTTCGAGAAATTTAAAACTCAGTTTAATGAAGCAGGTACCAAGGTTTTTGGGAGTGGCTGGGTGTGGTTAGTCCTCGACAAAGATCGACTTGAAATCATGACTACACGTAATCAAGATAATCCGATTTCGTTGGGATTATATCCAATTTTAGGGAATGATGTCTGGGAACATGCTTATTATCTAAACTACCAAAACCGTCGTCCTGATTACCTATCTGCTTGGTGGAATGTAATTAATTGGACAGAAGTCAATAAACGGTTTGAGAAACCTAAAACAGCTTAGATATATCTGGGTGCTACCGAACTAATTGTGCAAGTTCGGTAGCACCTCAAATCTTGGCTGATTCACAACTTTGTGAGTGTGCGTTACTGCTATTTTAAATACCAATCTAGCGATCTAGCTTGAGACTTTTTTGATAGGCAGAATGTACCTCTTGAACGCTGTATTGATTGAGGAAAATTCTGGCAAATTGTTCTGCTAACTGCGGTTTTTTTCGATCAATCAGCCATTGTAATAGTGGCTTCATCGTGCGTTCATTGAGCGCACCGCCGACGGATAAAATATTCCACAAAATTCTGTGTAATACTGTCATTTGAATCATAATTTTGACATCAAGTGTGGGGTGTTTTTGATAGAAAACAACACCCATTTGTCCGCGTTCAATCTCTTGTTCGATCAAGCGGGGAATCCGATCGAGTGAGAAGGCTGGATGCCA
>JANOXZ010000382.1:0-3800 GCA_031418695.1 Synechococcales cyanobacterium VAR_35_metabat_10 | reverse complement strand
TGTCGCAACTCAAAATCGATCGATCGCTACCAACACCAATGATAACTATCATGTCAATGGTGAATGGAGTGGGAGACTTGTTTTGCCTACTCCAGAACAGATTGCCCAATCTCAGTTAGCTGACTGGGTGTGGTTGGAAGTTCAACATGCCCCAAATAAGTATCCGCAGCTCATTGGTCAGACCATACCTCTGACTTGGAAGCCAGACTCTACTATTGCTAGCGATATCCGCCAAGTAACGATCGATGTCAACTTTACCCCAGAGACATTAGCTAGTCAGAAAAATGGCATTATCCATCCCCAACGGCTAAATGGTCGATCGCGAGTGGGTAGTCTTCAGTCTTTAGCTGGTGCCCGAGATAACGATGATGTATGGGTGAAATTAGGGGGAGTAACGATCGGGCAAGAGAATACAGTGCTGATTGATCGTGAGCCAACCCAAATTACTGGCAACCTGCGGGGGTTAGTGAAAATATTGGGTGTTGATCACACTATTTCAGCCGATCTGCCAACGGCCTGTCCTGGAGAGAAACCCTGTGCTAGCGAATATTTTTTGGCTCAACACTATAACCCGCAAGCCCAACAGTTTGATGGCGAAATTGCCACTATTCGGATTCCCCAAGCACTAGCGCGTCCCTTTGGTCTGTTTCCTAGTGCAATTAGAGATTTAGCGAAGTCACCGGCTGGCAGTCAGGGTTGGTATATTTATGGAGACTTTCCTGCCGACTCTCCATTTTTTACGGTGGAGTCTATTCAGCCCCGTGTACTATTATCGATCGCTTCAGAGCGAGAAATCACTAATGTCGATGACCGTTTGAACTACTTCGATCGGCAACATTGGCAGAATACTCCTCAGCGCCAAGGACAAATAGAACGGGTCGGGTTTGCTCCCCGCCAAACTCCTAAGCTGGGAGACAAAGCATTGGTGATCCATGCTTTTGGCGGTATTGGTGGTAGAACCGCCGATATTCCTGGAGTTTGGCAAACTGTAACGGGTCACTTTGCCTATGGTTTGGCAACTGTGGTGCAGGATGATTTTACGCGGGAATTGCAATGGGATGTTAACTACAACCAAGTCTACGCTCATAACCCTGATGGAATTGTGGCGGGCAAACAAGACTGGGCCACTTATATGGGTAATTTGCAGCGAGGCTGGCTAGGGACTCGTCCGGTGGCAGATTTGCTGATTACCTATCCACCGGTAACTGAGGACTATGATTTTGGTGGTATCAAGATTTCGCCGTTGACTGAGTTGCAACAACAACTACATTTGTTTGCTGCTCGTTATCGTACCGGTGATGGCACTGGCGGTGCCAGTGTGAATCCGGGTAGCTCTTGTGTGCAAGATGCTAATCAAGCTCTGTATATCACCATTCAACGTTTGACCGATCGAATACGTTCTCAACCTCAGATTCAAACTTGGCTGACAGCGCATCCCCAAGATCCACAGACTCAGAGGTTTCAGAAACTTCAAGCCTTATCGACAGAGCTACAGCAGAGCCTGACTCCGTTAGGGTTTGTGCGATCGGATTGGCAGCAGAATGCCGCTAAATTAGTGGGCATCAATCAAAATCCATCTTTTCAGACTAGCAGTAATCCTTTAATTGGTTTGATGAGTTGGCGGACGATGTTGCCCCGTGGTGCCCAAGATGGTATGGGCAAAATGTTTAGTCGCTTGGGTGCTGGGATGTGGTTTCTGAATACTTATCAGGTGGGCGGGATAAATCCAGATATTGTGCCGATCGCCCCCACTATTTTGTTTGGACAAATTGAGATTCTTTCTAAAGTAGTGCTGAGATTATGGTCGGGCATGACAACTTTTCCTAAAATTATGGGCTGGCTGTCTACCCTGGGACTACTGTTAGCCTATGGGGTAATTGCCCTGGGATTTGGCTGGAACACAGGTTTCTTGCGGTTCGACAACCAATTCAGAGGCTCTTTTAAAGGCTATGGGCTACATGAAATTATTTTTGTTAGTAAACTATTTTTTTTGCCCGCCTTGTTCGAGGAATTGCTATTTCGGCTGTTACTGATTCCTCACCCGATCGAAACTGCCATATTCATAGATATTATGAAGTGGTCAATGATTTCTCTGGCGGCCTTTATTATTTACCATCCCTTAAATGCTCTGATCTTTTATCCTGCGGGTAAACCAACCTTTTGGGACTGGCGATTTCTAACTTTAACGGGTTTGTTGGGGGCAGTGTGTTCGATCGCTTACTACCATACTGGTTCCATTTGGTCACCTGTATTCATTCATTGGATTGTAGTTGTTGGTTGGGTCAAGGTTTTTGGTGGAAAACGGTTACTAGTTGAGAGTTGACAGCGAAGAACTGTCCACTGTCAACTCTCAGCTCTCAACTGTAGAAAAGAAACTTAACAATCTAGGCCGAATTCTTATGTAATTGTTGCGTAATAATATTTTCTGTCCAATTCATCCTTACAGCTCAGAGAATGTCCGATACAATGACAGGATCACTGAGAAACCTAGACTGTATGAATCAGCGCCAGCGTCAACGAAGGAGTATGTCGTAACCATGGGAAAACCAACCGGCTTTATAGAGTATTTGCGCGAAGTGCCATCGGACTTGTCACCGATCGAGCGTGTCCAGAACTGGGATGAATTTCATCTCCCCATGCCCGATGACAAGCTGCGGAACCAGGGCGCGCGCTGTATGGACTGCGGTACTCCTTTTTGTCACAGTGGCACACTAATTAGCAACATGGCTAGTGGCTGCCCGATCAATAATTTGATTCCAGAATGGAATGACCTGATTTATCGGGGTCTGTGGCGGGAGGCGCTCGATCGGCTGCATAAAACCAATAATTTCCCGGAGTTTACCGGGCGGGTATGCCCTGCTCCCTGTGAAGGCTCTTGTGTGCTGGGTATTCATAACCCCCCGGTAACTATTAAGAATATTGAACATGCCATTGTGGATAAAGGCTGGGCAGAAGGTTGGATTGTGCCTGAACCTCCACAGAAACGCACGGGCAAGAAAGTTGCGGTGGTGGGTTCTGGTCCGGCTGGTCTTTGTGCGGCGGCGCAGCTTAACAAGGCTGGTCATTGGGTAACGGTGTTAGAAAGAGCCGATCGACCTGGTGGGTTGTTAATGTATGGCATTCCTAACATGAAGTTAGAGAAAGAAGATGTGGTGCTGCGGCGGCTACAAATTCTGGAAGCTGAGGGGGTGACTTTTAAGTGCAATGTAGAAGTCGGTAAAGACTTGGCTACGGCTGATTTGTTGAAAGATTTTGATGCGGTGGTGCTCTGTACTGGTGCTACTAAGCCACGGGATCTGCCGATCGAAGGCAGAGAATTAAAAGGCATTCATTTTGCGATGGATTTTTTAACGGCGAATACCAAGAATGTTTTAGATCCGCAGCATAGCCCAGAGTATATTTCGGCAGTTGGTAAAAATGTAGTGATTATTGGCGGTGGTGATACTGGCACAGACTGTGTAGGTACCTCTATTCGTCATGGTTGTACTAGTGTGACTCAGCTAGAAATTATGCCTAGCCCACCTTTGACCCGCGCTGCCGATAATCCTTGGCCAGAATGGCCGAAGGTCTACAAGATGGATTATGGCCAAGAGGAAGCAGCAGCAAAGTTTGGCGCTGACCCTCGGGCTTATTTGACCACTGCCACTAAGTTTGAGGGTGATGATCAGGGTAATGTGACGGCGATCCATATTGTGGATGTGAAATGGGAAAAAAATGAGCAGGGACAGTTTGGTTTACAACATGTGACCGGCACAGCTAGGGTGCTACCAGCTCAGTTGATCTTGTTAGCTATGGGCTTT
>JANOXZ010000381.1:0-3664 GCA_031418695.1 Synechococcales cyanobacterium VAR_35_metabat_10 | reverse complement strand
TTGATTCGGCACGATAAACAAGAGCCTCAACAGAAACTCCATAATGGTGTGCTAAGGTGAATAAATTTGTTGGTGTGAATTTACCATGAGAACTGTACATATCATTAAATCGTTTGAGCAAATCGCTTGTTGGCATCAGGAAATAGTTGGGGAAAGTATCAGCTAGTTTTTCACTTTCAGGCTTTCTTTGATACTGCTCATCAAAATCAACGATTGTTTTACGTCGATGAACCAAGAAATGAAGATACTCATGTGCTAGTGACCAGCGTCTTCTTTCTTCAGGATGTCTAGCATTGATTGCAATGCAACCACCTATTTGCTCATTGTAACTATATAGTCCCGAGTATTTGGATGGCATTTCTATGTAAAAAATGCGTAACCCAACACTCTGCTCCAAAATATCTCGTAGATATGGAATAGGTGCATCGCCAAGACCAAGTCTCTGACGTTCTGAGATTGCAATACTTTCGGCTGCCGCTTCTATAGGCATATTTACTACTTTATATTCTTGTGGATAGTTATGAGATAGCGGTGCATCCATGATATCCTCAAGTTCCAAATAATTTCTACATAGTTCTCCCAAGCACAAAATGCTAGAGTTAATTTGTGATTCTTCCTTTTCATTCTTTTCGGATGCTGATCGAAATTGAACTTCTAAAGTTTCTATCACAGGACGTGTCTGAACAAAATCACCAATTGCTCTACCATATGCGCGTGCAAGCTTAATTAGTTCCGTCGCTTTTAGGCGACGTTCTCCTTTCTCTATCGCAACAATGGTTGTCCTTGCGGTATTAATTATCTGAGCTGCCTCAGCCTGAGTCATATCACAATTTTTGCGGGCTTGTTGAAGAAGTTCCCCTAATCTCCTGAGATCAATATTATCTAATATATTAGCAACCATGGAAATATTCCTTAATATTGTTAATCAATTAACTGTTTTGACTTCAAAACTCATTTTCATTAGTCTTAATAAGACCGAAAGATAGTTGAGTCTTTACATCATCCCATTCCGTGACATAATTTTGATAAAGTTTAATCAATTTACTCTTCATATCATTAGGAGTCAAATTTTCCGTCATAAAACATCTATCTACAATATCATCTAAAATAGGATATTTACGAGTTAAAATTTCCCACTGATTTTCACTGGAATTTGATTGATTTAGCAAATATCGTAAAGTATCGACTTGCACAAGCATATGCCGTAGGCTTACACTAGGATCTGCAGATGGCTTATAACTTCTATGCAATATCACGTAGCGAGTTTTATCATCGATCTTAGCAGATGCAAGAGCTTGCCTTCGCAATAAGCAAGAAGAACAATATCCACACTGACTCGGATTACTTCGATGTGGGCTATCACATGAATTAGTTACTGAAGATAATTTCTCTGGTAAAATATTACACATTTCAGACTTAGTCGAAAATAAGAAGGGGTTCCAAACTCGAAATGGTTCTCCTAAGAGTTCTGAAATTAAACTACTTACCTTCAGTAAAGTCAATGGATGAACTGATTTAGTATGGTCTAACCCTAACGAAGATTCACGGTATGGAAGATTAATTGCACCAGTTCCATTTTCATAAAAGCAAAGTTCTTGCTGCCCTAATAAAGATGAACAAGCAGCACCAAGCATTGCAAATACAACACCACGTGCACGTGTGATTTTATTTTTCCTATCTTCATTACTGTCACAAAATCGAATTGGTACTCGGTATAAAGTACAACGACCAGGAAAATTTAATTGGATTTGCCTTGCTGTATCTTTCTGTAGTTTGTAGACACGACTATTGCCTCCAGTACCAAAAAGCACAAATGATTTTCCCACAGTTGATTTTAGTCGTTGATAAACACCAGCCAAAGCATCAAGACCACCACTCCATAAAGCTACTTCACAATCCTGACTGCTTACAGACAATGATGACTGTTGAACTACAAAAATCTCCTCCTCCAGTCGTTTAGAAAACTCAAATATCCACAGACTTCCTGTCGCACACCCAAGAAGATTTACTAACTGCAATTGGAATGACTCAGAATTCATTTTTTCAGGGTTACGAACTGGCAAAACCACATGAATACGGCCTTGCTCTTGTCGCAAATTCTGGAAAGCAAGGCGATCAGCAGCATGAATAGCAATTGCTAGATCAATTAAATCTGCGATAACAGAAGGGAAATCTGACTTCGCTCGGTACTTGAACTCTTGATAATCAGCACAGATTTCTACAAAGCTCTCTTTCGCTGTAGAGTGGTTTATCAAATGAATAGTCCAGTCACTATTCGATCCAGGCTTAAAGTATAAGGTGTAATTACAATTACGAGTATGAACTTCTTTTTCTATAGTTAGCATAAATCTTCATCCATATCTATTTGAGCACGACTTTGACGAGGTAATCGCAAACCTAAAATACTACCATTACTAGTTGCCTTTTTAGCCCAATTACTATTTACAGAAACTATTTCTGGCTGAATCTCCCTAATTAATTGCTTCAAAGCCACATCGTCCATTCCCGCATGATGCTTGTCCACCAATGGTATACGGCCTTGAAACCCTGACTCAAACACTATATTCATATAGTTACATAAAATTGCTTCGGAGATACTGTCAGCACTGATTTTTGGGTTGCCGCCATACCTAATGTCGTGTAAGAAAATTTTCCCTGCATGTAAAATAAGCTCTTTAACATCATGAATTCCATCAACTTGAAGTGTCTTTTCTATTTCCATATTTGCGCTGTTCCAGTCAATGCAGCTTTTGTCATCCACCACACTAAATAGTTGGAATAACCTCTCCCCCATGGATTTTGCTAGCTTGATCGGCAGATCACCTTTTTTCTTCAGATCTGACTTCAATGCTTTAATAGCAACCTGAGTACACTCAAGCATACTAGCTTTACCTTCGCAAAGCCATTGATACAGTTTTTTATAGCATCCAAGCCCATTACGTAAAATATCTCCATCAGCCATGTTACTTCCTCCGAAAGTAGCCAAGTTGCTTATATTTCTAATCTAGAGCAAGAAGCTGACAATGTCAAGAAATAATGATCAAAGAGTCAAAATATGTCAGATTCGTGACTTCTGATTTTCTCCAGCGGGCACTGGGTAAAAATCAGAAGTCGCTGGTTATATCTGACTCCAGTTATTCATCGTCTGCCACAGATTTTCAATCTCTGCTCTAAAAGTTTTGGGGTTAGGAATCCATCGATCGCGCAACGCCTTAGTAAACACCTCACCCTTCAACAGCTCCACATCCTCCGCAGACATCGTAAAAATACAGCGCATCAAAAACTCGCCGCCCGCTGCGGTTCATGCCCCTGCTCCTCTAGCCACCGCGACAGCTTCGCCAACTCCGCCGCCACCTCCCGCGTTACCCTTGCCCGATACTTCTCGGGGTTCAACGACTGCGGATCAGCAAAAATAGCCACAAATCGATCGAAGATTTCCGGCTGCCCCAAATCCTTCAAATTAACCGGCTGCCGCGCTCCATAACTACCATATTCACCACTAAACCCTTCCCACACCTCAAAATGCGACCCAATATCACAGGTAATCAAAAACGGCGGCAAGGTCGGAATCATCCGATTGTAAGCATAAGACTTGGCCTGATTAAAAGCCCGCTGCATCGTATCTCGATACCCCTGCGTCCCGCGCTTGCCATGACCCTTCGCC
>JANOXZ010000380.1:0-1614 GCA_031418695.1 Synechococcales cyanobacterium VAR_35_metabat_10 | reverse complement strand
TTCGAGTCCGGCCAGGGGCACCAAATTCTCTCTATTGAACACAGTTGGGATTGGCGCGCATCGCAGGCTGATAGGGGCTGCTTGAGCTCAGCGCGCCGAGGATGGATTGGAACGCCCTGCCGCTGATATCGCCTTCTTGGAGTTTGCGATCGCGGATGATTATGAACACACCTGCGGTCGCCAGCCCTAAAATATAAGCCACACCGATCCACTGCGCGATTTGAATTCCGTCAATCATGAGCCGTCCTTCCGTAAGTGGGAGGCAAGAATGGCCCGCGCATACTTTCAAACTGGCAAAATGATATGGTTAATGCAGCTTAACCGGCAAAAGATTGTGCGGGCGGCCCACTTCGCTTAGCGGTTACAAAAGCAAAGTGGAGGGGATGATGACAGAAATTTCTTGGCTGGCGCGCGCGACGGAGGGTGCCCTATTGTGGTGGTTCAAGCATAAGGGCTGGACAGTCACTGGCCCCGTGCCTGAACCCCGCAAGTTTGTAGTGATTGCAGCACCGCACACCAGCAATTGGGATTTCGTCTATTTTGTCGGGGCAACGCGGGAATTGGGTGCACATCTCTCTTTCATGGGGAAGAAGCAGATGTTTCGTTGGCCTTTTGCGCGTGCGATGCGAGAGTTGGGAGGGATTCCTGTCGACCGGTCGTCCTCACAAAATTACGTGGATCAGATGGCGAGCGAGTTTGCGGCGCGCGACGAATTCATGCTGACCATCGCGCCGGAAGGCACGCGGGGAAAAGTGCAGCATTGGAAATCAGGATTTTATCATATCGCCATGGCCGCGAAGGTGCCGATTATGTTTGGTGTGATGGACTACCCTAGGAAATTGGTGATGTTAAAAGACCTATTCCACCCCACTGGCGATTATGAAGCTGATATGATCACCATCCGCGCTTATTATAGCGTATTCACGCCTAAGCACCCGCATTTGGCCAATCCGGGCGACACTCGGAAATAAATGCGAATGACTCGCAAAATTCTTTGCTATTGATAATAGTCCGCATTAGTGATGCAGCCAGTTTGAAGTGACTCGCGCTTAATCGCCGCGCAGATCATCGTTCATGGCAAAGGGCAGACAATGGCAGATATCAAATTAGCGAGCCGCGCCAAGGCGCGTTTCCATCACTTGGCACTAGCAACGGCTGCGCTCATATGCGCCCCCCAGTTCGCGCAAGCCGCCGAGGCTGAAGCTGAGGAGGCTGGCGAAAGCCGCGAAATCATTGTCACAGGCCGCCTTGATGGATACCGGACCGTTGACACGACAACCGGAACAAAAACCAACACCGCAATCCTTGATGTTCCGCAAGCGATCTCTGTCGTAACTGAACAGCAAATCAACGATCAGGCGATCCGGTCGATGGCTGATCTGGTCCGCCTGATCCCCGGCGTGTCATCCGGCCAAGGCGAAGGCCACCGCGATCAGATCACATTGCGCGGCAATAACTCGACAGCTGATTTCTTTGTCGATGGTCTGCGTGATGATGTTCAATATTTCCGCGGTTTCTATAATGTGGAGCGGATCGAAGTTCACAAAGGCCCCAACGCCATGATCTTTGGACGTGGCGGCGGTGGCGGCCTAGTCAACCGGGTCAGCAAAGGCG
>JANOXZ010000379.1:0-2266 GCA_031418695.1 Synechococcales cyanobacterium VAR_35_metabat_10 | reverse complement strand
TGCGGCTCCTGCTCAGTCAAGGTGTCGATGGTTATCACGAATGGTACTGGGGCGAAGGCTGGGTGCAGTCACGGCTGGAGGGTATTTCGTTAATTCCGCTCAATCTTTATCAAACAGCGACGTTGTTTCGCTTGCAACAATCTTTGAAATTGGTGAATGGTGGATAGTGGATGGTGGATGGTTAATGGTGCGTTATCCTGCGGAGTAACGCACCCTACAGATACCTCGTAGGATGGGCACGGCCCATCAGCTAGGGTTTATGCTATTTTTATCTAACAAATATTTGCATTCACCTACTTAGAGATCCTTAACAAAAGAATCATCTACGAGATTTTTACCAGCTAAAACTTTGGATATTTTGCCAGCTTTGATGAGGGCGGGTACTGCTGAGTCGATACTTGCCACAACGTTCATTGGATTTTGCTCATTAAAAATCATTGATTTATTAGTGGCAATATCGAATTGTTCGACTTGTCGCAATTGAGCCGCCACTTCTGCTGAAGTGATACCAATCCATTTCGCCACTATTTCATTGGCTTCCTTTGGATGTGACTTTATATATGCGGTGCCTTTATCCACGGCTCTTAGATATGCCAAAATATCCAATCTGCGGCTCTTTAATATCGAGCTATCACCGACTACACCATCAGCGATTGTGTTACTATTCTTGGCAGTATACAACACCTTAGAACCAGGTTTTGCTTTCAGAGCTTTACCAATAAAAGGTTCATAAAGGGTTGCCGCATCAACTTTACCCGCTTTGAATGCTTCATAAGCATCGGGAACTGTCAAGGAGACTATTGAAACATCTTCAGTTTTTAATCTCACCGCTTTTAACGCTTCATTTGTAAACACGATTTCATAGGGAATATCTTCTCTGGCTATTTTCTTGCCTTTGAGATCGATTAAATTATTAATTCCACTCTTAGCGACAATTGCATCTACTCCACCAGAGTAATCAGAACCATAAATAAATTTTAGATCTGGAAATTTTTGAGCATAGACTAATAAATCTAAAGCTACTAGCCAAGCAAGATCTGCCTTTTTTTCGAGCAAGGCTGCATTAGACGCTGGTCCGTCTGGATATACAGTCTGTTTGACTTGTAAGCCCTCCGCTGAAAAGAAGCCTTTAACATCGGCAACATGTGCGCCTGCCCAGCCAATCCAAGGAAGTAGCGCAATCTTTAGTACACCTTGGCTACCAACTGGTTTCAAAGCCTCTGGTGAAGCTGTTGGTGTCGATGTTCGATCTCCACAACTACCAAGAATTGACGCAGAAACTGCGCCAATTGTGAATAAAGCAGAAGAACGAATAATATCTCTACGACGCATAATTTTTCTAATTAAGGTAAATGACCACTGATACTAATTTGGCGGGATCGGTTCTAAAAAGACGATAATCTCCTTATCATAATTTTGCCCAAAATACCAGCACAATCTAACAGTTAATCAATCTCCCTCAAAAAAAAGCAGCAACTCTCGTGAATCGAGAGTTGCTGCTTTTTTACAAGTGATTAATTTCTAACCGTTATTTGTCCGAATCCATAATGGGGCGGAACGCGCCAACATCAACCAACTGGCATCTGCTGTTACATAACCAATTTCGGCTAGATAACGATGTTCGCTAGTTGCGATGGGGATCTCCAAATCCCAATCTGAATCATTGCACTCAAACTCCTGGAAAGTAGTTGGTAAATCGATATTAGAGCCACTATTAGTGACATCGTAAAGTCGGACTACCAATTTCTGACCGCCTTGCTCGCGCAATTGGCGTTTCAACCGCACGGGAATTTCCCAGTGGGCGTAAGCTTGAGTCGGACTAGGCGAAACAAGGGTAATTTGACCCTCACTGTACAAAGTACCAGCGACCTCATCGCGACTGCTAGCTGGAGCGTCTTTCCCTTTGAGGAAAGATTGGACTGCTTGTCCAGCTCCTACTGTTGCCGCCGCACCACCAGCCAAAGCTGCACCACCGAAATCTTTACCATCTGCTAGTAAATCGGATGCTTTGTCTTTGAGACTGGATAGGAAGTCACTGGCCTCAGGCTTTGGGATGTCGTTGCTGATATCCCCAGTTTCTTCGCCGAGTAAATCTGATAAACCCGCAAACGGATCTTCTTCAAACCCATCAAACCCGATTGCGTCTAAATCACGATTGAAAGTATCCAATTCTGGATTGGGTAAGTCGAATTCAGCGATATCTGGCTGTTTGTCTCCACCAAATAAAGCTGCTCCACCAGCTACAGCCGCGCCACCAGCAGCAACT
>JANOXZ010000378.1:0-3460 GCA_031418695.1 Synechococcales cyanobacterium VAR_35_metabat_10 | reverse complement strand
GCCTTCTTTAAGGGGCAAGGTGGGCGCAAAGTTACCGGATTTACTGCGATCAATCGCCACGCCATTGATAGTAACTGGAGCAGGCACTGGGGCGGTGCCAATAAAAAAGACTTTGTCTGCCTTGGTTTTGTGGTTGGCAGGGGGATAGGTAACTGACAGCATTTTCTTCTGGGCGAATGCTGGAGTTCCCAACACCAAACAGATCGCCATCACAAACAGGATGACCGATCTTACAATTCTTCTCCCCATGGCACACCGGTAAATAGAGGGCTGATTAGAGCCATTGTGACTCTATGAGCTGGATTATAATCTATTGCTTTATTATTGTAAAAATTTACAGAATGTTATTAGATTTGACGAGAGAATATTTTTAGTCGAAGAAATGTAATGAATAACATTGTTCTCGACATCTTCTTCTGCGATGTGTTTTTCTCTCAAAGTTAGCAAATAGCCCCAGAGAGTTAAATAGTTTTGAACACGAAACTAATTAATTCTCTGGATATCTGGTAACGATCAAATGATCGTACTTGCTAGGATGGAAGAGGTAACAATCCCCTAGCTAGGACAATATGGCTTACAGCAACTTTACGATCGAGGAGGTAGAGCTTCAGTTTGACCTACAATTACAGGCGGTTTCTTTTTTGCCTGTAGTTCCACCGGTTGCTCCCAGTGCATTTCTCGATCATTATCTAGACCGTGGTTTGATCCTCACCAAACGCAATGCTTCAGAGAAGGCTCGATCAGAATTTCTGATTGCTCCGATTTTGATGGAACTCGAAGCTAGCTTGGTCGATAGTATCAGTCTGTTTTCTGGAGAGGATTTTACTGTCGATCGATCCCTGGGACTAAACGGGATCTGTGATTTTTTGATCTCTCGTTCCCCTGCTCAACTCACAATTAAAGCTCCGGTAATTGCTGTTGTAGAAGCCAAGAAGGGTGTTCTGAGAGATGGCTGGGGACAATGTATTGCTGAACTAGTTGCTGCCCAAAAATTCAATCAGCAAAGACACCAAGAAATTTCTTGTGGCTATGGCATTGTTACCAATGGGTTACTTTGGCAGTTTATGAAGCTTTCAGAGAAGATGGTGTCGATCGAACCCACCGAAATTCCTCTAAAACCACTAGATCAACTGCTCGGCATCCTCACCTGGCTTGCTCAAAACTAAAAATTTCTGTTGAAAAGTTGTGATGGCATTTTTTTACTCTGCAAGAGAATCAACCACCCAATCGAGTATATGTGCTAGCCAGGGTATGACACCGTCTTCTGGTAGAATTCGGAGTTGTTACCATCATTTTTCGTTACCAATGACCACATCTCGCGCAAGAATCGCCCTCGATGCAATGGGTGGGGATTTTGCCCCAGCACCGATCGTGGCAGGGGCGGTTAAGGCACAGTCTGAGCTAGATGTGGATGTCATCTTAGTTGGCGATCCTAAGCAGATTGAAGCTTGCTTAAAAGAGCAGAGTGTGACCGACAAAATTGAAATCGTCCCCGCCGAAGGCACGATCGAGATGGACGAAGAGCCATTGAGTGCTCTGCGACGCAAGCCTAACGCCTCGATCAACCTCTGTATGAAGTTGGTCAAAGAAGGCAAGGCTGATGCGGTGGTTTCGGCAGGGCATTCTGGGGCAGCAATGGCAGCGGCTTTATTGCGGCTAGGCAGATTAAAAGGCATCGAAAGACCAGCGATCGCCGCCATTTTTCCCACCATTATTCCTGATCGATCGGTGTTAATTCTGGATGTAGGAGCTAACGTAGACTGTAAACCCAAGTACTTAGAACAGTTTGCCATCATGGGTTCTATCTACAGCCAGTACGTCTCGGGAGTTGCCACCCCCAAGGTGGGCTTGCTGAATATTGGTGAAGAAGAATCCAAGGGTAATGACTTAGCCGTGAGCACCCATGCCCTGCTATCCAAGAACCAGATGCTGACTTTTGCTGGTAACGCCGAAGGTCGAGATGTGCTTTCTGGAAACTTTGATGTGATTGTTTGCGATGGCTTTGTGGGTAATATTTTGCTGAAGTTTGCCGAAGCAGTGGGTGGCATTGTGGTACAGATGCTGAAGGAAGAATTACCCCGAGGCACTCGTGGTCAGGTGGGTGCGGCAATCCTGAAGCCCAATCTGAAGCGCCTGAAACAGCGGATTGATGCAGCAGAGCATGGTGGTGCTTTACTGTTGGGAGTAGAAGGGGTTTGTATTATTAGCCATGGTAGCTCCGATGCTTTTGCGATCGCCAACGCCATCAATGCAGCTAAGCTAGCGATCGATAACCAAGTGCTCGGTCATCTCCAAGACCGCACCAAACAATAAATTAACTCAAAGATTCGGGGTAAATCACCATGGGCGTAACATTCATTGGTTGCGGAGCAGCCGCTCCGGCAAACATCGTGAGCAACGATGCCCTCAGCAAGTTTGTAGATACCAGTGATGAATGGATCGTCAGCCGCACCGGCATTCGCCAACGGCATTTGGCCGAAGATGGAGATTCGATCGTCAGTCTCGGATCAGCGGCGGCGCAGCAGGCGCTAGAGATGGCTGGAGTGGCAGCGGCAGATATTGATCTGGTGCTATTAGCCACTTCTACGCCAGATGATTTGTATGGGAGCGCTTGTTTAATTCAGGCCAGAATTGGGGCAAATCGGGCAGTGGCATTTGATTTGAGCGCGGCTTGTTCGGGGTTTGTATTTGGTTTGGTGACGGCTTCGCAGTTTATTCAGACGGGGAGCTACCGGAATATTTTGGTGATTGGGGCCGATATTCATTCCCGCTGGGTAGATTGGCAAGATCGGAATACCTGTGTGTTGTTTGGGGATGGCGCAGGGGCGGTGGTTTTACAGGCAGGCGATCGAGAAAACTTATTGGGTTTTGAGATGCGCAGTGATGGCAGTCAAAATGATGCTCTGCATTTGCGATATGGGGGGAAAGATCTCCAGCTCAGTGAAGATGTACAGGTAAAGCAGGGGGGCTTTGGACGGTTGAAGATGAATGGCAAGGAGGTCTATCGGTTTGCGGTAAGTGCAGTGCCTGATGTGATTGATAAGGCGCTGTTTAAGGCGCAGCTCCAGGTGGCGGATGTGGATTGGTTGATCTTGCATCAGGCCAATCAAAGAATTATGGATGCGGTGGCCGATCGATTGGGTTTGCCCCCAGAAAAAATTGTGAGTAATGTGGCAGAGTATGGCAATACTTCGGCGGCTTCGATTCCGATCGCGTTGAATGCGGCTGTGCGATCGGGTCAAATTAAGCCGGGGGATACGATCGCTACTTCCGGCTTTGGGGCTGGTTTATCTTGGGGAGCGGCGATTTTGCGTTGGGGTTAGGATAACTCTTCCATTTTCAACGTAATTTTTAAGAGCTGGGGCAAACTTCGTTTGCTGCCAGAATCTCTAGTTGGAGTAAATACCGATCCCTTTTAGATCGCTAACATCTCTACAATGTCTCTTGCCAGTAAAATCTC
>JANOXZ010000377.1:0-8017 GCA_031418695.1 Synechococcales cyanobacterium VAR_35_metabat_10 | reverse complement strand
CCACAAAATCGGGCCAAAGCCGATCGAAAACTTGTTAGCGTAAATTCCTTGCAGTCTGGCAGCCATAAAATGGCCTAGCTCATGGACGAAGATCAGAACGGCGAGAACAGCAATGGCAGCCAGGATGGACATGGGCGAGATCGTTAATGTGCTTACTCATCCCATTCTAATGGAGAATCTAACCATCGCACAGCAGCCAGAGCATCAAGATCACTGATTTGCTCTGGCTGCTGTGCTGATTGATATTTTGATCGCCACCAGGCTGATTACTGACGAGGCTTAATATCTATCTTGCCATCTGGGCGATACACCACAGTGTATTGCGCTAGGGGCTTGGTTCCCGAGGCAGCCTCTGCATCATATTTAGTAACTGCTGGCAGGGGGGTTTCTTTTTCATGATCAAAAGCAGCACCGTTGAGCGGATCGTAATCGACGATCGCACCATTTTCGTCAGCAGCAACTCGATAGGTCAATTCATTCTTAAAAGTTGGAGCAGCAGCTAGTTTTACTTTGCTTTCTAAATCTTTGGCTAGACTTTTTACCCGATCGGTATTAACAAGCGCCTTCCCATCAGTTGGATTACCTGCCAATAACTTATCGCGCTTAATTTCGATCGCTCCATTGGGTGTAAAGCTCACGCTAAAATCAGCGGTTTTTTTGGCCGGAGATTCAGTAGCTTTAGCTTTTTCAGCATTGGCTGGCACCATTTTTGATAGGGGAATGAGGTCTTTTTTGTTCTCAGCAGCCGAATTTTTCGGTGCATAACTGACGATTTCACCTTCTTCATCAGCAGTCAAAGTGTAATCTAACTTATTAGAAATTCCTTTGCGGTCTTGCCATTTTTGACTGATTTCGCGGCGCAACTTCCGTTCAATGAAAGCCACTTGGGTCGGATTCTCATTCACCTTAGATTCTACCGCCGATCGCTCTACCGGTTTCTTACTGGCGGCGGGACTGGGGCTTGCTGATGGGCTAGCGCTGCTGGGAATTGGACTAGCTGTTGGAGTGGTCACTGGAACGCTTTGCTTGGCTGCGGCTGGTGTTGGCGGCTTATCGTTAGATTTGACAGGCTTGTCTAATGTTTTAGTAATTGGGGCAGTGTTTGCCGCTGGATCTGGGAGAGTAATTTTGGTCGGAGAAGGCACTAAATAAAAGGCCAAAGCAGTGGCTGCCAAACCAGATAGACCAAGACCGATCGGAGCTGCCTGAGCTGAAACTACGCCCTTTGCCGCGCGGGGAGCGGGCTGAATTCCCACAAGTAAATTAGGTAAAGTCGAGCCATCCGCCAAAAATTGATCGATCGCCTCAGTCAAATCAAACAATTGCACAGTGCTGAGCTGCCAATCTACTTCGCCCTGTTCAGACTGGGCAACTAAACGGTGTTCTTGGCCTTTTTCGAGGCGAACGTTACCCACCTGCTGAGCAGTCGGAGCATTCACTACCTTGCTGAGTAATTCTTGGGTATAATTGCTCACGGCAGTAATAAGCTGCTGAAAGAATTCCATTCCGCCAGTTAGAGGCTTCTTTTGGCCAGAGATATGACATTCGGCATTTACCAAGGTAGACATCAAAGGTCGTGCTTCGTTAGACCTTGAACCATCGCTGATGCCATCTAAAATTAGCGTGCAGTTAGGCAGGCTATATTGTCTTCTGATACTCATCGTTACTTCAACTCTCCATCAAATAAACTCACCCAAAACCGTTCCATACCGGCGGTGCCAGTGCAAAATAATAACTTACTAAGCAAATCGATCGCCAGCTCATTTAATTTATCATTTTCAGCATAAGTCACCACCAGCGATCGACGGGGGTTCATCCGGCTGCGAAAATGAGATCGAAATAGGTCTAAATATTCAGAGAGGCGAAAGTTGCATTCTGGGGGCAAGGACTTGCTACTGAGCATTTGCTGTTCGGTCAATAGCTGCCGAATTGTCACTGTATAGCGGCGAGATAACTGGCAAGCCACAATGGTCAAGGCTTTGGCTTCGTTCATGCTCAAAAGCCGCCGACTGTGGGCACGGCGCAGAGGATTAGTCGATCGCATTCGCCAGAGAGACAAGCGATTTTTGATGACGCTATCTAGTCCCAGCTCTTTGGACATTTCTAGCACCTGTTCGGCACCACCTAGTTCGAGGGACTCGATCGCCAGCAGCAGCAAATCTATTTCTAACTTGGCACGGCGGGGACAGCCTACTTTGTCTAAGGGGATATCTGGCAACCGCCCCAAAATATAGGGAGTCATGTCGCTGGTTTGGGGCGGCGGGCTAGCAAGGGTGGCATTCATAGGGTAGGCACGAAGCTGACAGGCAGTATAAACACTTCAATATACTATAGGATACCCGACTTACAGCAGCGGCTTTTGTGCCCGCGATAAATCTCAGCTTCGCTTCTTGTCCCTAAATTGCTCTAAACATCAGCAAACAGCTCTGTGCCTTCTTGGCTGACAACAAAGCTAGCTGTATCAGTAGGTGGTTTGCCAGCCTTAATAATGTTTGTTGCCCAGCTTGGTGCAGGAATTCCCATAACAGAGTCTACCCAGCCAACGTTTTTGCCGCTGCAAAGATCGAACTTGGATCCGTGGAAAGGGCAGGTAATCACGCCGTTTTCTACTTTGCCCTTAGCTAGTGGCAAACCCAAGTGTGGACATTTGTTGGCGATCGCGCAATATTTGCCATCTTTCTGACTGACGATCAAAGCTTTGCCATTAGCTGAGACTTTGGTTACGCCGCTGGCACTGATATCTGAGGCATTAGCAATTTTAGTTTTGGTCACGATGAACCCTCCTATTTTTAATTAGCGATTTTAAAATTCTGACGAAGAATTTATCAATAATAGCAGGAGGCTCGCCGGAAAACTGTTCGATCGCTGCAATTCCTTACGTTTCGACACTTGGGCACAAGTATCAACTGGGTAAAGCAACATAAAAATCTTGGCTTTCAGTAAGCCGATCGGAGCAGAGTTAAAACATTAATTTATCCCTTGCACTCTATTTACGGTGCCATTTGCTTCATAAAGATGAGGACAGCCTTTTTTACTTTCCCACCGGTCATAGTTAAATGCCACGGAATTGTATTTAATACTTTTTACCTTTGAATTATTCGCCTTATCATTCTCTCATTGGCCAAACGTATTTACCATAGCGATCAAGATAACCAATGCTCCAAACAAAGATACCATCCTTTCCTAAATGTCCCTTGCGGGTGAGAATCAGCCCGTTCTGATACTCAGCCACGTAGTCTCCTTCATTAAATTGGGGCGTGATCACAATTTTGCCAGTGCGGTCAATGTAGCCCCAAAAATCATTAGTTTTGATTTTTGCCAGACCATCTTTGAAATAGCTTGCTTGAGAGAATCGAGGCTGAATCACGGTTTTGCCGGCCATGTCCATATATCCCCATTTATAGTTGTTTCCCTGAAATGCGGCCAGACCTTCACTAAAGCCAGCAAAGGTAAGATGATTCTGGCGTGGGGCAAGCACATAGGCACCCTGGCGGTTAATAACTCCTCTTTTATCACCAACTTTTACATTAGATAGACCATCTTTAAAATCCCATACACCATCAAATTTTAGACCGATTACTAGTTTACCTGTGCGGTCAATAAATCCATATTTTTCATTGATCCCTACTTGCGCCAAACCTTCTTTAAAATCATACGCCCAATCAAACTGTGGTGGAACGATGATTTTGCCAAAACTGTCTATATATCCATACTTTTTGCCTTGCTGGAATGCAGCTAAGCCTTCCTGAAAGTGAGGTGTCCTATCAAAATCACCTTTTTTGACAATGATCTTGCCAGTGGCATTAATGTAAGCATCTCCATTTACAGATGCAACACCATTTTCAAACGATGCTGCTTGATGAAACTGAGGTGCAATAACCACCTTACCAGTTTGATTGATATATCCCCAGTTATCATTAATGTATACTGCTGCAAGTCCATCGCTAAAGCGGCTGACATTAGCGAATTGTGGCTGAATAATAAACTTGCCACTGGAGTCAATATAGCCATATTTTTTGCCAACTTTCACAGCCGCTAAGCCCTCACTAAAATCTTCTGCTGTCTCGAATTGAGGGGAGATAATAATTTGGCCAGTACGATTTATATAACCCCACTTGCCATTTAATTTAATGACAAATAGTGAAACTGCCTGTTTTTGAGAGATTGAAGTGGATATGGATGCAGTTTGAGGTGTCGATCGAAGACTATAGCTCAGTCCGATCCCCAAAACTAAAATTACGACTACAGCCAAGATTAATTTTGGGTGTGCCCTGACAGTGGTCAAGGGAGTTTGCCTAAATTTCATAGCCTCAACTTCCTGCCAAGTGGCTTGAATACCTATATGCTTTTCACTCCATTATAAAGGCGATCGCTTTTTTGAATTTGCTTGCTACCAAGTTGACGAACGTGGCAAGAACCAATGCGAACAATTATTTAGATAAACCCGCCCCTCCGTTTTTAAGTATGGGTTGGGTTTATCCTACAGAAGAATTAACCGTTTTTCATGGCGTTGATTAATTCTGCGGCTACCTCGGGACGAGAGAACTCGGGGGGTGGCAACTCACCTTGGCGCAACAAATCGCGTACCTTAGTGCCCGATAAATGTACCCGCTGTTCGGGGGTACTGGGGCTAGTTTTGGTGGTGGCCATCGATTTGGTGACGGTGCAATAGAAGGCGTGCTCAAACTTCATAGGCACAATACCTAATTCGCCTTCGGCAAACTCATCAAAAATGTATTGGGCATCATAAGTGCCATAGTAGTCACCAACTCCGGCGTGGTCACGACCGACGATGAAGTGGGTGCAGCCATAGTTTTTGCGAATTAAGGCGTGGAAGATGGCTTCGCGGGGGCCAGCATAACGCATGGCTGCGGGGTTGATGCCCAAGATTACTCGATCGAGCGGGTAATAATGCTCCAAGATGATTTCGTAGCAGCGCATTCGCACATCTGCCGGAATATCATCTTCTTTGGTGGCTCCTACTAAGGGATGTAGGAACAAACCATCTACGGTTTCCATGGCACATTTTTGAATATATTCATGGGCACGGTGAATGGGGTTGCGAGTTTGGAAGCCCACGATCGTCTTCCAGCCTTTATCTTGGAACATCTTCCGGGATACGGCTGGGTCTAGTTGATAGGTGGGAAACAGAGGATGAGCTTCTCGTTCTAGTAACCAGATTGGACCAGCTAAGTTCACGTCGCCTTGGTCGTAGACTACTTTCACGCCGGGATGATTGGCATCTTCGGTGAGATACACTTTGGCGGCTTCGTGTTTTTTGTCGTAGCTATACTTTTCGCTGAGTTCCAAAACTCCAATAAACCGACCAGTGGGGTCATCTAAACGCACCAAGCTGCCAACTGTCAGAGGTTCTGCTACGGCGCTAGTGACTGAGAGGGTAATGGGAATAGACCAAGGCAAACCATTGGCCATCCGCATGGTATCTACCACTGGCTGGTAGTCGGCTTGGGTCATAAAGCCAGTGATGGGGCTAAAAGCTCCGATCGCAATCATGACTAAATCAGAGCAAGCTCGTTCATCTAACATGACCCGAGGTAATGATTCAGCCTTGCTGAGCAATTCATTTTTTTGGCTTGCAGAAGCAATCCGATTAATTAATTCGCCACCATGGGGGGCAATGTTAGTATGTTGACTCAAAATAACTCCTATATTTTTGTTGAATAAGTTGTAATAGCAATCTGTTCTATAGCTATATAGTTTCCTTGTAGGAAATCTATTGTAGGGTGGGCTGTTGCTGAGCGGAGCCGAAGCACTGCCCACCACCTAGACTCTCGTTCATATCTGGGAATATTCTTGATCTCCGTACTACTTATAGAATCTATAATTCTTTGATAATAATCTTGTCACCTTGTAGCTCACCGACTAACACTAAATCGGTAACACCTACGAACAGGCCGTTTTCCAAGACACCAGGGATATTGTTCAAAGTCTTTTCTAGTTCAGCCGGATTATCGATCGAGCTAAATTTTACATCAATTACCAAGTTTCCTTGGTCTGTTACCACTGGCCCAGCTTTGCGCACACCCATGCGCAGTTCTGGCACCCCACCGAGTTTGGCGATCGCCCGCATTACTGGAGTCACCGCCATAGGTATTACTTCCACTGGTAGCAAGAATGTAGAGCCGAGCTTATCGACCATTTTGCTGCTATCTACGACTACGATGAACTGTTCTGCCAAGGAGTCGATGACTTTTTCTTGGGTGTGAGCAGCACCGCCACCTTTGATCAGGTTTTTGTGGGGATCTACTTCATCGGCTCCATCGATCGCAATGTGGATTACTTCGGCTTCATCCAAAGTGGTTAAAGGAATCCCGAATTTCTTGGCCAGCACAGTGGCCTGGAAAGAGGTAGGAATGCCGAGAACATTTGTGAGTTCGCCAGAGGCGAGACGTTTGCCGATGAATTCGATCGCGAAGGCAGTGGTGGAACCTGTACCTAGGCCAACGACGGTGTTGGATTGAACGCGGGCAGCAGCGGCTTTACCCACTTCTTGCTTCATCAGGTCTTGGGGAGAGGTCATCTTTCAGTTAGCTTAAAATTACTTAACTTAAGATTACCAGAATGCCTGCCGGGTGTTCGGAGGTTTGGCCGATCGATTTGAAGTAAGTGGATTACAAACCAGTCTGTTTCAAACTGGTAAGGATGTAGGAGAGAGCTAGTTCTGGCTGTAGTCCCAATCATTATAAAATAGTGCCAGAAGCAAAAATATCGATCGGCCAAAGTCGTTCCAGTAATGTCCTTTTTGATCGCCAAGCCTTCACCGCAGACAAGAATTTCGCTGGTTTGGCCTTAGCGCATGCTGATCGTACCCGCATTGCCGATATCTTAAAATCGAAAAACATCATCGCCACCTCGCCTTTTACTCCCACTGCTCAACCACGTTTTATTCTTCACGATACTGGCACAGATTTGAATGCCAAGAACTTGGAGAATCACCAGAAAGAAGCCAGAGGCCCGTTGGGGATCGGGGTTAGTGCCTACTTGCCCCGTGAGGGTGCGGCGGTGGTGGCTCGTCCCGATTTTTATGAGCGAGGTCGCCCTACTACCACTGAGTTTGAAAAAGCTGCTGAATTGCTGGGAAATATCCAGAGGCCACTACTCATTTTGCTCTCGATCATGGATTACCAGATAGCCATTGCGATCCGCGTTGCTTCAATATGAATAAGTTATATCGATCAATCGCGGTAGAACTAAAGCATTCCCCAGATAGTAAATATGGCATCGAGCTTAGTTATGGAAGCAAATCTGGCACCAATAATATATGGTGGAATAATGATTTTTGTTATAGCACCCCTCCGAAATAAGAACACCTTTATTGTTTATCCTGAAAAAAATCAGCAATAATTTGATTCAAAAAGTCATGAGGATCTAATTTGTTTTTAGCTGCATAATCCCTTAGCGTGGAAACGTTGTCTGAAGATAAACGGATAGGGGCAAAACTTTCAGGGAAAGCCCAACTACATTTCTCACACTCTAGCTGACAGCCACGACATGATGTACTTTTGAAATTGTTACATTCATCGCAGAGTGGTTGCCAGTTATTCAATTGATTATCGCCACCTCTAGTTCGGGGGATTTTGTGATCTTGTTGAAATCGAACTTCTGGTTTCGATCTACTACATACCGGGCATCTTTGTTGATACTTTGATAAAATTTGTTGCCAGTCTGTATCAGAAAGTTTAATTCGTGGAATTCGTTTTTCACTCAGAGACAAGTTGACAAGTTGGTATGTTTTACCTTCTCTGCCAATTCCAGTAATGCCTTCTTCTCCTTGTAGTTCTCGCAGACGGCGAAAGACATCAATGTAGGGTTTATAGGGTTTACCGCCAGTATGTTGGCTGCGTCGAAATCGTTCGATCGCTTCCCTCAATTCTTCTTCTTTTACCCGAGGGCCAGGAATACCATGCCCTGCTGGCCAGAGTTCTTCTAAAAGTATGCGGTAGTAAGATTTATTAGCTGCACTAGGAGCAACAAACCCCTGGCAGACTTCTTCTAG
>JANOXZ010000376.1:0-2478 GCA_031418695.1 Synechococcales cyanobacterium VAR_35_metabat_10 | reverse complement strand
GGAGTCAGTTACCCTGAACTCCAGCCAACTGAGTTGGCAATTCAATCAGTGCGTACCACGGCGCACACTTTCCTTTCATACGGCTCCTCAATAACTTGACCCTTTTCATGGGTACGTCCCAAACTCCCATCGGAGGATGTTTTAATGTCATGGCAGTGACGGTGGAGAAGTTGGAGATTGGAATAACCACTTTCCCCACCCGATGAACGAGGAATAAGGGGCTTGCAATCAAATAAGCCCCCATCTATCATACAAGGAAGGAAGGATGAAGCTTCTAAACCGTAAGAATTAGTTTGACAGGACCGATGAAACAAATGATATTTTCGAGAATGTATTCACTCAAAATAAGATAGCAAATCTCAATCCTACATCATTAAGAATATCCATCGATAGTAAAGCAAAAGTCAAAATAGGTAATCTGTCACGAGGTGGCAAAGCTAGAACAATAGAGGCTAAAGTAGCCGATGACCATGATACAGATTGGCAATCAGTGTTAGTACCTTTTGAGATTCTCAATACCGAAAATGACCACCTCTCAATTTACATGGGGGAATCGGCTGAAACCAGTGATTTCGCGGAGTCGTTCCGGTCGGGTTTCCCCATTCGTGACAAGTTAAGGCGCGAGTGCAGTTATCAAGCAGGTTTGAGCAGATGGCTCAAAGAAAAATTGTCCCTCCCTGCTCGTTCGGTCGGGAAAGGGGGCAATAATCAATTTCTTAAAGGGCTTACGGATAGACTTAACAATTCCTAAATCTTGATTCTCACCTGCCGCAAAATACTTAACAGGATCGATCGCTAAACCTTTGTGATGGGCGACATAAAAATGATAAAGACCCCGATAGATCATCTCTAAAGAAATCCGGTCGAATGGAACAGATAGTTCATCCGCAACAGCATCACCGAGATCGACTAGCACAGCGTAAAATAGCCAAGTTCCCCAAAGTTGTAATTGAATGCCATTGAGTGAACCCGTCCAGATATAACTCAATCCTAACAAGCGTTTAACGGTATTAAATGTCTCCTCGATTCGCCATCTCCTCCCATACAGATCGGCAACTACATAAGGAGGTAAGATTAACGGGTCGAGTACCGAAGTTAGATAAGAGTGCCAAGTTTTACCCGATTTAATTTCCACCAGCCTCATCGTGATACAGGGCGTTTTTTTGTTGCCAGCACCCATACTGACTATCCGGTCGCGGATGCTATAACTATTCGTTAATACTCGCTCGACTGCAAATGCTGCTTTGTTATTTAGACGGGTAATTAAATGAACATTGCGGTCGATGAGCTGTTGCCAAAACTGATAATGACAGAAGCCTCGATCTAGTAAGATTAAGGTCTGGCTCTGAACTAGATTTAAGATCTGCGACTCAAATTTCATATCACTAGCTTTGGCGTTCGACTCAAACCAAATTTCTACTGGCAACCGAGTTACTAAATCGATAACTACTCCCATTTTCCCTGCTAGTTGGTTAGTCGGTACTGTTGCTAGACTCTCTAGTTTCTTGAAGATTGCTTCCAATGTTGAGCCATCACCTGCCCAAATTCTGGCAAATTTAGTGCGGGCAAATTGAAGGCTTTCCGGTAACGGTCTTTGCTTGCGGTTGTGCCATTTTTGCTCGAATTCTGGGAGCAACCCTTTAAATATGCGCTCAAATATTTGCGCGGGAAATGTTAGAAATCTTTGGGATAAGGCTTGTTGCGTGACTTGTTTAGGGGAACACCAGAGGAATCCTTCTCTGGCCAGCATTCTAGTTAGCTCTGTCACGCCAGCTACGTCTCGCCATAACAGTGTTAGCACTGCTGCTACCATTAATGGTAGATTCAGGATTCTGTCCCTCATTCCCAGTGTTCGATAGTATTTCTCTTGTGCGATTAGTGCTGGTGTGACTAGCTGCTCTAGTTGTGCGGCTATTACCTCATCTTCCATCATCGGCCGCTGTTGTCTTTTGGCATGGTCGCGATTTGTTTTCCTAGTTCTAGGCATAGGTCACACTCACCTTTAACTCTTTACTAGTCTCAGTTTGACACCTTTTCTTTTTGCTCTTGACAACTCTGTGCTTTTCTTAACTTGTCACAAATGGGGGAACCCGACCATGGAGGTGCGACAAGACAAAGAGCCAAGTTAGAAAAGCGGATTGAGTTTGCCAAGGTTATGTCATTTGCTTATTAGGAAAAATAGTTTTCTGCACCACTAAGGAGGGAATCGTCTAGAGCTGAGTTGATTTCAACGATCGACTCCTAAAGTCTTGGGAGAGAGGTGATGAGCCATCGGATGTAAACACACCGTTCCCAGTAACAAAATCGCAGCTACAGCCAACAGCATCAATCCACTAGCAGTAGTCACTAATTTCCCATACCGATCGTGTTTTTGCAAAATCATCACCAGGGTAAAAACCAGCATCCACACCGGATTACCCATCCCCAAGGCACACATCACCGCCATCAACGGCCAACAGCAGCCAAAGCAGGATAAAC
>JANOXZ010000375.1:0-2957 GCA_031418695.1 Synechococcales cyanobacterium VAR_35_metabat_10 | reverse complement strand
TTGACTCATTATAAAAACTCCTTATTGTATTAACTATGTTGGTAGCATATATTCTTAACCAATCTCAAATCCGCGACTTTCTTTAGCCGGTGTTTTGTGAGTTTCTTATGACTGAGCAAGCACAACTTTTTGTTGTTCTGCCAACCAATTATCTTCAACAGAATTGAATGGCTCATCAACAGATATTACTCCCTGCTGAAAAGCAGTATTTATCACTTAGGAAGATCCTATATTCCAAGATGAGAAACTTAATCCCTGAATGCCAGCTTCTTCTAACGCTTCTTTTGCTACTGCTGATACATACAAATGAGTACTTCTTTCTTTAACTCGAAAAATAGGAGGAAAACCGTTAGGTGGCTCTTTGAGAAACATTTCACCGGTAAATCTAATTTGTTCAACCATTGGGTCATCTTCATCAAAAGTACTAGTATGTTCTGTTCTATCCCTATCAAGCCCATCAAAATGTTCTAGTAGCTGGAGAATCACAAAATCATGATTGCGAATTAATAATGAAGCTTTTTGCCTTACCGCATCATTTGGCAAAATACCATCAATATGAGTAAAAACAATAGGAATAATTTGATGAGAAAAACTTTCTATTGACAATAATACATCTAACATTCGTTTCGACATAATCGGCCAAGACCTTACATCTGGAATATATGGATAGTCAATCTGGCCAGACAAGTTATCTTTATCACCCCACGCAAGGATAATTTCTGCTGGTATTTTAGCCCCAGAAATATACCCGTTACCATCTGTACTCTGACTCCAGATTATTAAGCCTTCATTACCCTCTAAACTAATTGAGATATCTGAAGAAAAAGCTAGCCATATATTTTCCCAATTATTGAACTCAGTTACTAGATAGCCATCACCATATTGATATAAATTGTCTAGTTTGAATCTATCGAGATTATGGCTCAGGTCGTAAAATTTTTGACTCATTATAAAGCTCCTCATTGTATTAACTGTATTGAATCTATTTTTAACCCATTTCAAATCCTCGATTTTTTTGAGTCCTGGTCTTTTGGGTTTCTTGTGCCTGAGCAAGCACAACTTTTTGTTGCTCTGCTAACCAACTATCTTCAACAGAATTAAACGGCTTATCAACAGATATTATTCCTTGCTGAAGATCAATTATCGCAATTTGTGTATAGTCACCTCGGCGATAAATTCCTACTTCAGAACCTTTGTGCTGAAACACAAATGGCTGACCAGAAGAATAACCATTATTATTTTTTACAGCCAGCATTGCAGAGTAGCCAAGAGTACGAATTTGTCGCTCATCAGCATTTAGGTCAGTACGCTTATTGTAGAGTGAGTGTTTCTGTGTTCCTTGTCCAATCTTTGCTTTTAAAGCAACCAATGTTCTCCGGAACTCATTAATATCATCACCTGTGGGTTTCTTTTGAACGAGTCTAGGGTATTTTTTAGTCTGAGATGGAGGCGCTTTTTTGGGATCAGGTTTAAGCTGGTATTTGGGATCAATCCAGCCTGGAAGATTATTATAGTTACCTTTTTCTAGCTTTTTAGCAGCATTTAGCAAATCTTTGCGTAACTGTTCTCGTATATTGTTAATGCTATTTTCTAGCTTTTCAATAGGCACATCTTCAAGTGTTTTATACTTACCACTTTTCAGCAATTCTCTTTGTTCGTCATTACTCAATTGCTGAACATGTTTATCCCACTCAGTATGTGAACTAGGGTGAGCAATTTTAACTCGTCCGCCCTTCTGTTCCAAATTTTGGTGAGTGTCTTCCATTGCATTAGAGTTGCTGGGAGCAGCAATCAACCCATTACCATCATCAACTCCGGCTACTGATTTTTGCTCTGCTGCACCCTTTTTCTCCAATGCCTTAACAATTGGATCTTCCTTCCAAACATTGACAGGAATTAGGTGGTGAAGATCATCTCCTTGCGGAGCATCTTGACCAAATTTGGTTTTGAACTCCCTCTTCATTGTGCTGGGATTGCTGTTGCCCCTATTGCTGGGTGATGGCCCTTCCGCAATAACCTGCTTACCATTCACCTCAGACAAATGCAACGGTGGGTAATCATCAGCTTCACTTCTTCGCTTAATGTATTTTTTTCCCTTGTCATTACTGATGACATAGCCCTGCTTAAACTCCTTCTCCTCAGCCGCAGTCAGCTTATCAATATCTCTGCCAGCATACTTTTTAGCCAAATCTTTTTTCTGCTTCTTGGTCGTCGGTTTCTGCTGGCCAGAATTCCCCCCAGAATTAGAATTCTGAGAACCGCCATTATTCGGAGTCTTTTTGGCTCGAACAGCCTGTCCGCCATTACTAGGCGCATCGATCTTTCCGGGAAAACCGCTAGGATTATTCTTCGGCGGTGGATTCAAAGGATTGTCTATGAAAAATCTGTCAACTTCAGGTCTATTTTCGATCCTTAAAATACCTGGATTCTTAGGGTTTCTTCTGGTTCTTGATGGATTTTCAGGATTACGATTTGTGGGAAAACTTATGCGCGGATCGCCAAAACGACCTTTCTTTGGATTCCGGGGCACTTGCTCAGTAAATTGCTCTCTTCGAGGAATGTCAGGCAGAGGATCGTATTCTTTGGGTTTTGGTTGTGTGATTTTTACTGGAGATGATGGCTTCGCAGGCTTATTATGAGGATCAAAATCAGTCTGAGGGCTTTTTTGATTGACTTCGCGCTTAGCTCGGTCATTAATACCTCGATCAGGTGCTCTGGTCGCTGGCGGAATTGAATTTACTGAATCTGAATATTTAGGTGTAGGACTTTTTTTAGGAGTTTGCGGACTAGAACTATTTGTTGTACTTGTTTGAGGCTTGTTAGCTGGTCGTGTTTGAGATTGCTGAGGATTCTTTGGTTGAGTCGTAGAACTGCTACCGCTTGGATAGCTTGTCGAACTAGTTGGCACACCACCACCTCGAATTCCAACTCCTGCAATGGCCCGGTTGAGCGTCCCT
>JANOXZ010000374.1:0-9530 GCA_031418695.1 Synechococcales cyanobacterium VAR_35_metabat_10 | reverse complement strand
CTTGGCGATCGGCGCCGATGTCGCCACCGCGTAAAAGCCCGGCGCGCTTTCGAAGCGCACGTTCGAGGTGTTGACCCAGATGCCGGCAACGCGCGCCTTCTTGCGCACCGTAATCGGTTCGGCGGGGCCACGCACCACCACGACCAGCCCCGGCGCTTCATCGGGGACCTGGCCATTGGCATATTGGATGGCGCCAAAAACCAGCAACTCGGCGCCCTTGAACGTATAGATGATATCGATGCGGCTCTGGCTGATATCGGTGATCAGCCGCACCGGCGCAGCACCGGTGCACGCCAGCCATGCCCAACTGAGTATCAAACCCCTGGGGCAAAGCATCAATAAAAGGCTTAGCCATCCCTTTATTAGCCGCAGTCTCCCACTCCGCATGGTTATTCAGGTGCCCCACATCTCCCACCCCTACATTTTCGCCCGCAGTAAACTGATACTGCACAAAATTCTGAAAAATCACTCCAATTCTACGCCGCAAAGCATCAATATCCCAATCATTCAAATCCACCCCATCCAACAAAATTCTGCCACTACTCGGAATATATAGTCTCGTTAATAACTTAATTAAGGTAGTCTTCCCCGAACCATTTTCACCCACGATCGCCAGTTTTTCACCCAAGGGCAAATGCAGGGAAATGTTATTCAAAACAGCCTGCTGACTTCCCGGATAACTAAACGAAACCTGCTCAAACCTAATGCCGTCCTGAGATATTCCCTGAGTAACTTTCCCCTGAGACTGAGGCATGGGCTGTTCTAGAAACTCATACAGATTCGCCAAATACAAATTATCTTCATACATGCCCCCGATCGAGGTAAGCGCCGAAGTAAAAGTAGCCTGTCCCTGCCGAAACACCACCAAATACATCGTCATTTCCCCTAGCGTAATTGCACCCCCGATCGCTGCAATCACCATCCAAGCGTAGGCAAGATAGAAGGCCCCAGTACTCAGCAAACCCAACAAATACCCCCAAATCCCCTTTTTAATTGTTAGATCACGATCTTCTTGATAAAGGCGATGAAAGATCTCGCGGTAGCGCTTTAACAACATATCCCCAAGTTGATAGAGCTGCACTTCTTTGGCGTAGTCTTCCCGCGCCAACAAAGTTTCTAAATAATGCTGCTGCCGCGTTTCTGGCGATCGCCACCGAAATAATCTAAAAGCATGTGCCGAAAAACGAGTTTCGGCAATAAACGAAGGAATCGCCGCCGCAATTAACACCAGCACTGCCCAACCAGAAAATTGCCAAAGTAGGCCACTAAAGGTCAATAGAGTCAGAGCCGATTGACCTAACCCAAATGTGCGGTTAATTAAAGACAAAGGACGACTAGAAGCCTGCGATCGGGCTTGGCTCATTTTGTCGTAAAATTCCGAGTCTTCAAAGTGTGCCAGATCTAAGGTCAGGGCTTTTTCTAGAATTAGTTCGTTGACTCGTTGGGCTAGCAAGACTCGCAGGAGTGACTGGCAGACCACTAAGCCTTTTTGGGTCGCGGCTAATAAAATAATTTGGACTGCTTCTAAGGCTACGTAACCAAGGGCGTTCTGGCGATCAAGCATCAAGCCGCTTCGGTTGGCTAAGACTACGCTATCTACAATTAATTTGCCGATGTAGGCGATCGATCCTGGTAACAATCCACCCACTAGTGCCAAGACGGCTAATGCTATAGTCAACTGCCGACTTGTAGTCCAAACTAAGTTTAAGGCTTTGCCTCCATAACGAAACACCGATAGAGATTGGCCTATTGTTTTGCCAATTACTTGGAAATTTGGCCAGATGCTTCTTTTCTTGCTAGTCATTTCTTGTGTTGTGCTGAGGCAGAGTGTAATTTGATGAAGAGCTGCGATTCTCTAGTCTGCAACATTGTAGATTTATTATTGTATATGAAGATACAAAAAATATTTTAAACGAGTGATGATATCATCTGAAAGAAAAACCAGCTCGGTCAAAGGCTAAGTAAAACATATTGAATTTGTCAACATTCCAAATTACTGAACTGGTTATCCTCGCCGTAACCAGTCTGTATCAGGCGATCGCCAACCACCAAGAAAATCAGCAACCACCTCCCGGCACTATCACCACCACCGATCGATCAAAAATCCACTGGTACACCCAGGGCAGCGGCGAAACCACCATCCTCATCGATCACAGCCTCGGCGGTGTAGAAGGATACCTACTGATTGATAAATTAGCAAAGCTAGGAAAGGTGGTCATCTTCGATCGACCAGGATATGGCTGGAGCAAACCCAACTGGCACCCCCGCACCAGCCAACAAATTAACATAGAACTCCAAAACCTCCTCCAAACCGCCCAGATCCAACCTCCATATATTTTAGTTGGCGACTCCTTTGGTAGCTACAACATGCGCCTATTTGCCCATAGTTATCCCGAACAAGTCAGCGGATTGATTATGATCGATGGCTTACACCAAGACCAAATGTTGTCGTTACCATTGCGCCTCAAAATACTCAAAATATTCTTCGCCATCTCCTTTATCTTCGTCAGCCTCGGAGCCGCCCTAGGCATCGTCAGAATCCTCGGTCTATTAGGACTATTTGAAATCATCAAACCAGAGCTAAAGCGCGGTGAACCCAACAGACTTCAACAAGTCAAAAGATCCTTTTATCGGGCTAGTCATTGGCTAACCATGGCTAGAGAAATGAACAGCCTAGATACCAGCGGTAAACAGCTAAGAGTTGCCAATGACCTCGGAGGTTTACCAGTGATCAATATCAAAGCTGCTACCTTTTTACGACTCCCTCTGCCTGCAATATTCTGGAGTTGGCTAATGAACCCAGCCGATCGAGCCAGAGATCAGATCCATCTTGCATTGGCCAAAGTTTCTACAAATTCACAGCAATTATTAGCACCCAACAGCAGCCATTTTGTGTGGGTCGATCAACCAGGAATTATGGTAGAGGCGGTAGAGAGAATGATCGATCGCTGAGATTATGCCAAAAGCGATTATTTCCTGGGAATAGCTGAGATCCTTGTGGTGGGCAGTGCCCACCCTACAACTATAAAGCTATAATAATGAAATGCCTGAGAACTGCTGAAATAATCTAGTTGCATAAGAATCAGTCATCCCAGAAATAAAATCTGTGACCCGCAATAACTGCTGATAACTATCCTCATCTGCCTGAGGACGATAAGCTGCTGGCAGCATCTGCAACACCAACTGACTTTTAGAATTTTCGGGCTGATGCAGCGCATTGGCAAACTCCATAAATAGCTTACCCAAAACCTCATATCCCGCAATCTGTACCCCCACCACATGAGGATGCTGAAAGATTGATCGACGAGCCTTATCATTAATAGTTGCTAACGCCTGCCGATAACTACTCAGTGATAACAAATCTCCCTCAAACTCACCACGCAACATTGCAGCCTCATGAGCCAGAAAATTATCTGCTGCTTCTCGCACCAATATATCGATCGACTTAGCCCGCAAATGCATCACCTGCTCCGCCTCCGCCCCCGACTCCAGCGAAATATCTAGGCAAGCAATTTTATTCAACAACTCCACCACCTCTCCAAAACTCAAATAGCCCATCTGGTAGCCATCTTCAATATCAATAATCAAATAGCAAATATCATCCGCCGCCTCCACTAAAAAAGTCAAGGGATGCCGACACCAAGCCCCATTACCCCTGGGCAACAAACCCACAGTCTCGGCAACAGTGCCAAACAAATCTCGATCGGCCTGAAAGAAACCATATTTGGCCGTCGAACCGGGCTGAGATTGACGAGGATACTTAGCAAAAGCGGCAATGGTCGGACAAGTAAGCTGCAAACTCCCCGATCGATGGGGAATCTCTAACCGCGCCAAAATCCGAAAACCCTGGGCATTGCCTTCAAAGTTATCTAAATCGGCTCTTTGAGCTGCCGATAAATCTAATCTAGGCTGCAATTTTTTCCAAGTCTGAAAGCCCGATCGAATGGCATTCTCACCAGAATGCCCAAAAGGCGGATTGCCAATATCATGGGCAATGCAGGCAGCGGCCACAATATCACCAATATCTGCCACCGTAATATGTTCTACTTGGGTAATAATTTTTTCACCGACCACTCGCCCCAGCGATCGACCCACGCTGGCTACTTCTAGACTATGGATCAGCCTGGTGCGCACATAATCATTTTGGCTCAGAGAAAAAACCTGGGTTTTGTCTTTCAGTCGCCGAAAAGCCGCCGAAAAAATTAATCGATCGAAGTCTCGCTGAAAAGGGGTACGAGCTACGCTAAGATCTTCGGCTTCGGCGCGACCTAAGCGTTGGGGGTATAACAGTTGCGGCCACTGCATTGATTTTGGGGTAGCCATTTTCTAATAAGTTTTGGTGATCATGGTACTAAAATCACCTTAAACCTAAACTAGCCACAAGAATTAAAAATATTTTTGGGGCTAGAAATTATGGGGGTTGGGATTTGATAATTAGTTTGGTAACATGAAGCTCAACTGTGCCTGTAATCGCTGCCTCAGAAATTCTTATGAACAATTTAAACTCTGTACCTAATTCTTCTACGCCTTTAGTGAATAGACTTGCTACCCAGGTAGTCAACGGTCTACTTTCGGTAAAACCATTGGCGGCTTTTGCCAAAAACCGAGCACGGAATTTAATCATTAAAAGAGCAGAATCGATCGGCGTAGCATGGCGCAATGATGTTAAAACCCTAAAAGCCAGAGATACCAATAAGCCTTTTGATCCATCCTGGGAGCAAGAACTAGCCCAGCTCACCAATCCTCAAACTACCTATCCTGAATACTATCTCACTTCTTTCCATGCTTATTCTGAAGGCAATATGGGCTGGGAGCCAGCAATGGAGGTTGAGGTTGCAGCCTATTCTGTCCATGCCAAAATTTTCGCCGAAACTGGCAAGAATGGCGATCAACAACTGCGCCAAAGCTATCATCAAGTTTTACAAGAAAATATTCCCCATGCCCCACAAAATGTTGTAGATATTGGTTGTAGTGTAGGTATGAGCACTGTAGCAATGCAATCAGCTTATCCCCAAGCGCAAATTACTGGTGTAGATCTTTCTCCCTATTTCTTGGCCGTGGCGAACTACCGTCATGGTGACGAAAATATTAAATGGGTACATGCATCTGCCGAACAAACCAATTTACCCGCAGCTAGCTACGATTTGGTATCGTTATTTCTAATTTGTCATGAATTACCTCAAACAGCCACCTTAGAGATATTCCAGGAGGCACGACGCTTACTAAAACCCGGTGGTCACATCGCTATTATGGATATGAACCCGGTTTCGGAAATTTATAGCCAGATGCCACCCTATATTTTGACATTGCTCAAGAGCACTGAGCCTTATTTGGATCAATATTTTAGCTTAGATATCGATCTAGCTCTTCAAACAACTGGGTTTGAGTCAATTAAGCTAATTGCTAATAGCCCTCGTCACCGCACAGTAGTTGCCAAAGTTAAGGGATAATTTAGGATTTCACATCTAAGCTATTAAATTTTTAACGCAATGTTTTGAAGAGGTTTCTAACAGAGGCCACATCTGGAGCTTTACTAGAATATAGAACAAAAATATTATTTTAAGCAGCCTAACATTAACGAACCTACAGTAGTAACAACAATCCGACTGATAGCTTATTTTGGTAGTAAAAACGATAGTGGTCTACTCATATTTGCCGCAAATCCTAGAATACCTCGATCGCGATGCTCGTACAGTAACTTACCCTGAGCATTAAACAAAAAGGTGCCGCCGCGCTGAGTTAAATAAGTACCATCAGGCACATAGGTTTGCCAATTACTTAGCACCTCACTCATATTGCGCAATCTAAGCGTCGCCAGTTCAAAAGGACGTTGAAAACCACTGCCACCAGCAAGGTCAAAGAATGATCCCTGAAGTGGTGGCAAAGGTGCAGCCTTAACAATTTCTTGTGACTTGATTAATTGAGGAGCCTGTCGATCACCCTTATATCCCCTAAACACCTCCTTTAAAGTCCCTGGACTACCAATACCTGCACACATCACCATCAAATTCAGCCAAGCATTCTGCGCTGCCGAAAGTCCTGGTAACTTTAAAGTCAGACCAGCGTAAAGTCCAAGCTGTTGATGTAGCTTAGGTTCTGAAGTCATATACAGTTGATCGGCGGCGAACCCAGTAAAGCCACAAAATTTTTCGCCAGATGCTCGATCGCCAATGCCCACAGCTACTACCGTGACATTCTTTAATAGCTCTGGCTCTTGCTGCAACCACCAAGCATATTCCAAACTATCGAAGTCACCTAACTGCGGCCACACTAGCACCAGTAGTCGATCGGATGATCCAGTATTACTAAGAATCGGAGCAATAGCACCATCGCTAACTCTCTCTAGGTGGGTGTTCTGGCAAATTTCAAATACGTTCATTATTTCAGTTTAACGTGATGACCTCGATCGATCAAGGTTTAGTTGAGATCTCTCAGTCAGTTCTCAGGTTCCTTTCGCAAATAATTGTTAGACTAATTAGAAGCACTGCCTTCCTTGATCAAATCTGTGCTAGAAATATTTTGGATATAATCTGGATGGACAGACGAACTTTATTATCGGCGGCGGTAGTTTTAACCGGTGCCGGAGCTTATTTTTTATTACGGAGACCTTCAACCATGACAACTATACCAGAATCTTTTGAAATCAATAAAACCGAAGAAGAGTGGCGCAAAATTCTGACCCCAGAGCAGTTTAACGTGCTGCGCAAACATGGCACCGAAAGACCGGGCACCAGCATTTTAGATAAAGAATATGGCAAGGGCACTTTTGCCTGTGCTGGCTGTGACTTACCTTTATTTGTCTCGGATACCAAGTTTAATAGTGGTACCGGCTGGCCAAGTTTTTATGACCCAATTCCTAACTCGATCGGCACTTCTGTAGATGGTAAGCTCATCATGAAACGCACGGAAGTACATTGCCATCGTTGCGGTGGACATTTAGGGCATGTTTTTGAAGATGGCCCCAAACCAACTGGTTTGCGCTACTGCATGAATGGCATATCCATGAAATTTATTCCAGCCTAAGTTAACATCTGCATCCATCAATTCGGTGCATCTTTCTGGAAAATAATCGGGCTTTTGCAAAGTCCGTGACTTTGATCAGCACATTTAGAAAAGCCATTTATGGTCTAAATATTGCAAATCATCTGGTAGATCAATGTCAGGCAAAGAAGGTAACAAATAAGTCGGCAACTGTAATTGATCGGCTATCAACAACGTTTCTGAAAATACCGTAGCCGTGCTCCAAGTAATTCCCTGAAATAACTTGGGCACTAACTGCTGCAACCCGATTAAATAATAGCCCCCATCGATCGCTGGCCCAATAGTTATCGCCTGATTTTGTAATGCGACAAACCCCTGAGCCAAAAAATCTGTAGTTAGCCCTGGACAATCGGTTCCAACAATCATGACTGTTTGATAGCCTTGGTCAAAAGTCGATTGAAAAGCTGCACACATGCGATCGCCCAAATCTCCAGCAGGCTGCTCTCGATACCACAAATCTGTTCCTAACCAATCTTGCATCAACTCTTTACTGCCTCCCACATACCAAATTTCAATGGCACAGGACAATGATCGGGCTTGCAGCACCGTATGCTCAGCCATCCGCCGATGTAGCTGTGCAGCTCCTACCTCGCCCAATGCTGAAATTAGGCGAGTTTTGGTTTTTCCCGGTTCAGGATAACGAGTGAAAATAATTAGGCAGTTAGTTGTCAACAGCAAATTAGGGTAACAAAAATAGAACCTAGCAAATCATACTAAGATTCCGCCTCGGACTCCAACACCTGTCTACCAAAAGTCTCAGTCATGCTTAACAACTGCTGCTCAATCTCCGGGGTAAGCTGGTCATCGTGATAACGCCACTGCCAGTTCCCCTCGATCGTCCCCGGAAAATTCATCCGCGCACTGCCATCCAGACCCAATATATCTTGCATCGGAATAATTGCCTGATTAGCGATCGAACTAAAAGCAATCCGAATCAGATCCCAGTGAATTCCTACGCTAGAAATTCCACCCAAGTATCGCAACACCCGATCGCGCTCATAGCTCTCCGTCTGGTTAAACCAGCCAACTGTTGTATCATTATCGTGAGTACCGGTATACACCACAAAATTTCGATTGTAGTTAAACGGCAAAAAACCATTAGTATTATCTGAGCCAAAAGCAAACTGCAACACCTTCATCCCCGGAAACTCAAACTTATCCCGCAGCTTTTCTACCTCCGGCGTAATCACCCCCAAATCTTCCGCCAAAATCGGCAAGTCTCCAAGCTGTTGCTCCAGCACCTCAAAAAACTCCATCCCTGGAGCTGTTATCCAAGTACCATCGATCGCCGTCAGTTCACCTTGAGGCACCGACCAATAAGCTTCAAATCCTCGGAAATGATCAATCCGAATGATATCTACCAGCTTCAGCAACGCCTTAAACCGCCCAATCCACCAAGCATACTGAGTTTTTTGTAAATGCTCCCAGTTGTACACCGGATTGCCCCAAAGCTGACCAGTCTCACTAAAATAATCTGGTGGCACCCCAGCCATCTGCGCCACTAAGCCCGTCTCAGCCTCAAGCTGAAAACTCTCGGGGTTTGCCCATACATCGGCGCTATCGTGAGCCACATAAATAGGAATATCACCAATAATTTTAATCCCGGCCTCATTGGCATAATCTTTTAGCTTCAGCCACTGCCGCTGGAAAGCAAACTGCACAAATTGGAAGTAGTAAACTCGATCGACCAACAGCTCACTGTAACTATTAATCGCCGCCTCTTTCCGCAGAGCAATATCCTTTGGCCATTCATACCAAGGAGTATCTTGGGAATGCTCATGCACAGCCATAAACAAGGCATAATCTGGCAACCAAGCTGATTCTCGCTCAATAAAAGCATGAAATTCTTGTTCTTGCACGGCAGTACCATGACTGCGAAAATTCCGACAGGCCGTATCTAAAATCTCAATTTTGACTTCAATCACCCGATCGAAATCTACTTTATCCAAAGGAAAGTCTTTGAATTTCTCTAAATCTGCTGCTTTCACCCACCCCTCAGCCACCAATTTATCGGGGCTAATCAGCAAGGGATTCCCGGCCAAAGCCGAATAACAAAGATAAGGCGAATTACCATAGCCAGTTGGGCCCAAAGGCAAAGTCTGCCAATAAGTCTGCTTAGTCCGCTGCAAAAAGTCAATAAATTTATAGGCACCATCGCCTAAATCACCCACACCATAAGGACTAGGCAGAGAAGTAGGATGCAGCAGTACGCCAGCGGAACGAGGAAAAGACATAGAAAATTCTTGAAGGCAATCCCCCAAATGATATTACGGGATGGGCTTTTTAACAGCACTAGTTTTTTCTCTTTCGACAATCTATCAGATTTCTTTCAACCTCTAACAAATTATTAGATAGATAAACTAATATTAAGAGTCTGACAATTAACCATCATCAGCCACAAAACCATTAGGGCTAAAGTCTCCACACATCCAAACCAACTTACCTAACAGATCACCGAGTGGATCTAAGGAGTAATCTTTTAAATCCAC
>JANOXZ010000373.1:0-6324 GCA_031418695.1 Synechococcales cyanobacterium VAR_35_metabat_10 | reverse complement strand
CTAATAAATATTGGCCTAAAGAATATGCACCCAACGTTCGAGCGATCGCTGCACTGAGCAAAAAAGTGGCGATCCCTTGAGTCAATTTGTTGACCAACATCGATAGAGAATTACTGAAAATTTTGTTTTTCTGTGACATTGATCGATGATTTTATAAAAACCTAATGAGATAGCTCGAAGACGGTAGTTGAATGTAGATTGGTGTCAGCACAATTTCATGAATTCAAAATCAACCCATTGAATCCAACTTCATCGATATCTTTTGGATGCAAAGCTTTAACTCTGCTGCCAAAAACCGAATGCGAGGCTCTTTGAGCATTCTAAAGTGTGGCCCAGGAATAGGGTGAATATCAACTCCTCCATCTACCAAATCTGACCAGCCAAACTCTGGATGGAGATAGTGTTCTAAATCTTGCACCTGACAACGGAATAGCACCATTTTACCAGAGTATTTTTTAGCTATATAATCTTCACCAGCTTGAATATTGCAGTTCAATACATTTGATAGCTGAGGAGTCAAATCTCCCAGTTTATACAGACTCTTGGCTAAGAAATCCTCTTCATTTTTGCTACTAAATCGATAGGTAACCCTATCCAAAATATAACTGGATTGTTCTTTAAAGGTGAGCTGGCAAAGATTACTAATATGAATTCCTAAAGATTGAGTAAAAGAAGGACGGATATTCGGCAAGTTAGGTGCGCTACTGTCTAATAACGCTAGTAACCCGATCTCTTCACCCCTAGACCTTAGCTGCTGAGCCATTTCAAACGCTACTAAGCCACCAAAAGAGTAACCAGTCAAAAAGTAGGGACCATGGGGTTGCACAGTTTGAATTTCTTGAATGTAGTGTTTAGCCATATTCTCTATGCTACGGAAAGGCTGGTATTTGCCATCTAGCCCTTGAGATTGCAATCCATATATAGGGCGGTCTTGACCAAGATAATTAGCCAAGGTGTAATACTCTAAAATGTTGCCGCCCACTGGGTGAACGCAAAACAACGGTGGTTTCTCGGCACCGGCTTGAATCAACACCAACGAAGACCAAGGAGCCGACCATTCCTTCTGTCGTAAGATACCGGCTAGTTCCTCGATCGTCTGTTGTTGAAACAATGTGGCCAGGGGTAAATTTTGTCCCCAAATTTGCTCGATTTCGGCAAACAGGCGCACTGCAATCAAGGAATGACCGCCGAGTTCAAAGAAATTATCTTGGATGCTGATATTTTGCACCCCCAGTAACCTCTGCCAAATTGCGGTGAGCTGAACCTCCAAATCATCGCGGGGGAGAACCGGTTCATTTGTAATATTGTACCGTTGGTATTCTAGGACTGGTAAAGCCAGCCGATCGACCTTGCCATTTAGAGTCAAAGGTAAATTATTCACTGTCACAAAGGCAGATGGAATCATATAGTCGGGCAGCTTTGATCGCAAAAATGCCCGCAATTCCTGCTCAGTTGCTGGATTGCTGGATTGTTCAGTAACTAGGTAAGCCACTAATCGCTTATCTCCGAGACGGTCTTCGCGATCAATCACAATCACCTCCCGTAAGCCGGAATGCTGAATCAGAGCAGCTTCGATTTCTCCCAGTTCTAACCGAAAGCCGCGAATTTTGACCTGATTATCGATGCGGCCTAAAAATTCGATATCTCCATTGGGCAGATAACGTGCCAAGTCGCCAGTCTTATATAGCTTTGCAGAGCCAGTGAAGGGATTGGGAACAAATTTTTCGGCGGTTAATTCTGGCAATTTGAGATAACCACGGGCTAAGCCATCACCGCCAATATAGAGTTCTCCGCGAATGCCGATCGGGACTGGTTGCAGTGAGGAATCTAAAATATAAACTTGCGTATTGGAAATTGGTCGCCCGATCGGGACAGAGGCGACTAATGAATCGGCAGAAATCGGATGGCAGCAAGTAAATGTAGTGTTCTCGGTAGGGCCATAGCCATTCACTAACCGGCAGTTCAGTGTAGACAAGACCTTTTGCACATGGGACAGCGATAAAGTATCACCGCCAGCAATGAGGTTTTGGATCGGCTGTAAATCCTCTAACCGCTCATCGACCATCAGGTGAAATAGTCCGGCTGTCAACCAGATTGTAGTTATTTGCTGTTGTCGAATAATGTATCCTAACTCAACTAAAGATAGTTTATCGCTAGGAAATAGCACTAGCTTAGCTCCATTTAGCAAACTCCCCCAGATCTCGAAAGTAGCCGCATCGAAAGAGATCGGAGCCAATTGCAGAAATACTTGCTTGTTGTCGAAATTAGTATATTGGGCGGATTTAACAAGACGCACTACCCCTCGATGTGGCACACAAACCCCCTTGGGTAGACCGGTGGAACCGGAAGTGTACATTACATAGGCCAAGTTATCTGACTGCGCTGAACTCGGTGGATTAATAGAGCTTGCTGTTGAAATCTTTAGCCAGTCTGCATCCAGGCAGAGAATTTGCAGCTGATGGGGCGGGAGTTTCTGGACTAAAGCCTGTTTCGTTAGCAATATTGAGACATCGGCGTTCTCTAACATAAAAGCCACTCGCTCTGGGGGATAAGCCAAATCGATCGGCAGATATGCCCCACCAGCTTTGAGAATACCTAAGATACCAATAATGGTTTCGATCGATCTCTCGATCGCAATTCCTACTAATTCATCTGGTTTAACTCCAAGAGAGAGCAAATAATTGGCCAGATGATTTGCTCGTTGATTTAGTTCGGCGTAAGTGAGCTGTTCTTGCTGAAATACCAGGGCGATCGCCTCACCATTAATGGCAACTTGCTCTTCAAATAACTGATGAACACATTGATTTTGGGGGTAATCTACTTGGGTCTGATTCCATTCCACCAGTAGCTGCTGTTCTGCTGCCGTGCTGAGTAGAGATAGCTGACAAATACGCTGATTTTCTTGTTCAACAATATGAGTCAATAAACTAGCAAGTTCTAATAACCGACGTTGGATGGTATCGGCATTAAAGAGATTGGTGTTGTACTGACAGTCTAAGTCTATTTGGCCGTTGGCGGCAGATGCACCATTAAGGAAGAACTCGAAGGTGGAAAAGGAGCCGCGATTTAGTGATGTTTCAACATTTAGTTGATCGAAATCATTTTGACTGCCACTATCTAGATCAATATTAAACACCGCAGTAATTAACGGTATTCTGCTGGCATCCCGGGGGACTGAGAGCTTTTGTAGTAGGCTGCCAAAAGTAAATTCTTGATGGTCGTAATCATCTAAGATTGAACTGTTCCTGGCTTTGAGGTATTCACTGAATCTAAGTCCAGTATGAACGTTGCTATATAGGGGCAAAAAGTTAACACAATGTCCAACTAGGTTGTATTTGCCGGTGTTAGTTTGCCCAGAAGTCGGAACACCAACTACTAATTCGGTTTGTCCGGTGAGTTTAAATAGAAATACTTCAAATGCTACTAATAAGGTGGTGGTAAGACCACAGCCATTTTTAAGGCCTAAATGCTTTAAACCTTCTACCAAGCTAGCTGGCAAAGTATAGTTCTCAGAGGCTGAGTTAAAAGTTCTGACGAGAGGACGCTGGTAATCTGTGGGTAAATCTACGACTGGTGGAAGCTTGACGAATTTATGCAGCCAATAATCTTCGGTTTTGGCTGTTTCTAAACCGTCTATTTTAGCTTGTTCTGCAAAGGCATAATTACTGAAGTATTCTGGCTGTTCTAAGTTATGTTTGGTTCCTTTGTTTAAGGCAGAGTAAAGCTCTGCTAATTCAGACATAATAGTGCCGAAAGACCAACCATCACAAACAACATGGTGTATTGTGAAGATTACTAAATGCTCTTGCTCATCAATCTTAAGAATATCAACTCTAAATAATGAGCCATTCTGAAGATTGAATGGCTTATTGATTGACTGCTTTATATATTGATCAACACTCTGTGATTGCTTTTGAGCATCTAAATCAGATAGATCAATCACTGAACAAGGCAGGTCAATGGATTTAGCAATTAATATCATAGAACCATCACCACTAAAAGTTGTTCTTAACGATTCATGACGGATTACTAGTTGCTGAAAAGCTTCCTGGAGGGCGGAGGAATTCAGTCGCCCTTTTAATCGTAGGGACTGAGATAATAGACAAGCTAAATTAGCTTGGTCGCTCATCTGGACAGACAGCCAAATCTCTTTTTGTGATTCGGTAGCAGGGGCTGCTAGTAATATTTCACCATCTATAAAGGGATCGAAATCCACTGATTTGAAATGAGAGCTAACAATATTGTGAGCCGATGAAGTAGCTTTGTGTCTAAGTTCTTCGTCTTTTGAGTCTTTATTAACAGATGTGATTGGCTGTGCTTGCATCTTTGATGACAGTGTCTCCGCCGATCGATGTTGACCAATAGCAAAGGGATCGAAGTCTACAGCAATTAAATTGGGTGATTTGGATTGAGGGTCGATGCAGGTAGTATTCATTTTTTAAATTATTGTAGAATTGGGCTTTTACAATAGACAACTAGGTACTAAAGAGTATAATAAACGAATGATGGACAACAACTACTAAAGCGCAATTTCTCGTAAAGAAGTAAGGTGATTCCCAGGAATGAGTGTACCATTGCCGTTGGCTTCGACTCCGCTCAGCCAACTAAACTTTTAAAATAGCCGGTATTTTATTTAAGGGAAACCGCCTAAGTGCCCCAATTTGTTTATCTATAAACCTCAATTTGCAAATATTTTCCAGCGCGTTCTGGGTCAACAATAAACCAAGCCGGATTACCATCACGGTCTTTGCCCATCTTGGCACCGGGTTGCGGCGGTAGATTTTGGTTGATCACCAAGGCATTTCCTGAACAAGATAGGAATCCGGCTGATTGAATTTCGGCCAAGCACACCTTAAAAGCCCAAATAATTTTCTCGATATCTTCATCACTATGAGCCAATGTTAAAAAGCAAGGGCGGAACTCCCAAATATGAATGCCTTTTTCCCGAAGCAGATAGTACAGCAGGCTGCCATAAGCTTCGGTGGACGCAAAGGTAAGATAGAAAAAGGAACTACAATATTCCACATTAATCGGCGCACCCACTAATTTGAAATGTTCGATTAGTTCATTGACCAAATATTTAGCTTTGTTCGCCAAAGATATTTGTAGCTCTGCACCGCCTGCCTTCAGTTTAGTTAACACCGCTTCAACTGCCGTCAAAGCTAGGGGATGACGGACAAAAGTGCCAGCAAAAAAAGTCACGCCTATTTCAGGGATAGAGTCATCGCCAAACTGCCAAAAACCGCCATCCAAGGCATCCATGTATTTAGAGCTGCCCGTTAGAATGCCGATCGGTAGCCCACCACCCACAACTTTGCCATAAGTAGCAATATCTGCTCTGATGCCATAAAACTCTTGCGCTCCACCCGGTGCCACCCGGAAACCATTAACTACCTCATCAAAAATTAAGGCGATCTCGGACTGTGCGGTGATTTCTCTTAATTCCTGGAGAAATTCTCGAGGTTGTAGTTGTGGATGACGACTTTGAATTGGCTCCACAATCACCGCCGCAATCTCATCAGCATATTCTCGAATCGTAGCTAGCGCTGTGTCAGAACCATATTCCAACACCAAAATATTTTCAAACACCGCAGGCATTAAGCCCGGTGCCGCTGGAAAAGATTTTAAGTTAGCACCACCACGCACCAAAACTTCATCAAAAGTCCCATGGTAAGAATCGGCAAAAATCACCACTCGATCGCGACCCGAAACAGTGCGAGCAATCCGAAAAGCGGCCATCACGGCCTCGGAGCCAGTGTTGCAGAAAGCCACCCGCTCCATGCCGGTAAACTCCGTAATCATTTTGGCAACTTTGCCTGCTAAGGCCGTTTGGGGGCCAATTTCGATCCCTTTGTCTAATTGAGCCTTGAGGGCATCGGTGACAAAATCTGGCGACCAGCCAAAGAAATTTAGGCCAAAGCCATTGGTCAAATCAATATACTCATTTTCATCCTCGTCCCATAATCTAGATCCCTTGGCGCGCTTGGTGACGATCGGATACACCATTTCTTTGAGCCAAGGCGTAAACCCTGACACTGTGCGGGGATCTGCTAAGTAGCGACGATGCTCTTGAGCCTGTTGTTTAGAAGTTGCTGTCCGAGAGACATAACGGGCAACAATTTGTTGCAGAATTGCTTGTTGTTTGGCAGTAAGACTGTGATCGAAAGATCGATTAATCTTGGTGCCGGGAGCAGGAGCTTTGACTGGTTGCTGTCCAAGATGCTCTGTTGTAGGTTTATAGAGATTTCTTGTACCGTTGCCATTGTGAGCAGCATTAGATACTGGGGCTGGCAGAGATTGGATTGGTACGATTGTTACAGGAGC
>JANOXZ010000372.1:0-3868 GCA_031418695.1 Synechococcales cyanobacterium VAR_35_metabat_10 | reverse complement strand
CCAAGCTAGGAGCCATGGGGGTAATTAACCTCGAAGGTATTCAAACTCGCTACAGCGATCCCAACCCAATTCTCGATCGGATTGCCGCCGTGGGAGTAGATGACTTTGTGCCCTTGATGCAAGAACTCTATGCTCAGCCGATCGATCCTAACCTAATTGTGCAGCGGATCAAAGAGATGAAAGAGGCCGGGGCGATCGCGGCGGTTAGCGTGACTCCGGCGGCGGCAGCTAAATATGGTAAATCGATCGCCGAAGCGGGAGCCGACATTGTCTTTATTCAAGCCACGGTGGTTTCGACTGATTTTGTGGCCCCAGAAGGTGTTTCGCCCTTAGATTTGGCGAAATTCTGCGCCGAAATGCCCATGCCGGTGGTATTGGGTAACTGTGTCACCTATGAAGTGACTTTGGAACTGCTAAAAGCTGGGGCTGCCGGAGTTTTGGTCGGCATTGGCCCTGGGGCGGCCTGTACTTCGCGGGGCGTGTTGGGTGTAGGCATTCCCCAAGCCACAGCGGTAGCAGATTGCGCGGCAGCCCGCGATGAATTTTATCGAGAAACTGGTAAATATATTCCGATCATTGCCGATGGTGGCTTGGTAACTGGTGGCGATATTTGCAAATGTATTGCCTGTGGTGCTGATGGGGTGATGATTGGTTCGCCTTTCGCCCGTGCTACCGAAGCGCCTGGTCGGGGTTTCCATTGGGGAATGGCCACACCTAGCCCCTTGTTACCTCGGGGTACCAGAATTAAAGTTGGTTCTACTGGTTCTTTGCAACAAATTTTGGTGGGGCCAGCCAAGCTAGATGATGGTACTCATAACCTGCATGGGGCACTGAAAACCAGCATGGGAACTTTGGGAGCGGCCACTATCAAAGAGATGCAGCAAGTGGAAGTGATCATTGCTCCTTCTTTGTTAACCGAAGGCAAGGTCTATCAAAAAGCCCAAAGATTGGGTATGGGTAAGTAACGATTTGTTCTAATCGATTGCTCACATCCCTGATGTTCTGCTGTTACAATATAGGCCAACGGAAACGCTAAGTATCCGTTCACTCCTCACACCACTACTCCGCCTGAAACGTTAGTTTCAGGCGGTTCCTTATGTAGATAGATACTTTTCTGACATCGAACTTTTTAAGTCTTACCCGCCAAAATCTAGAACTATTACAACTTTTTGCAACAGATTTTTAAGATAGAAGGCGACCAAGTATGATACCAGCAACTAGTGGTGGGCTTACCGAAGTAAGCTATCGGGTTTTCAGTGTTAAAATTAGATCTATGGGACTTTACCCCTAGTTTCTCTGTCATTGGATCCCTTATCCCTTTCAGAGTTACGTGCAAATTTTAGATTATTAGCTAAGGAAGTTAGAGCAATGGCAGCACCAGCAGTAACGGATGCATCCTTTAAAGATGATGTTCTAGATAGTACGATTCCAGTATTGGTAGACTTTTGGGCACCTTGGTGTGGCCCTTGCCGCTTAGTTGGACCCGTAGTTGATGAGTTAGCTCAGCAATACGAAGGCAAAGTAAAAGTGGTAAAACTAAACACCGATGATAATCCTGAAGTTGCCAGCCAGTATGCGATCCGAAGCATTCCGACGCTGATGATTTTCAAGGGTGGCCGCCACGTAGAGACTGTGGTTGGTGCAGTCCCAAAAACTACATTGTGCAGCACGATCGAGAAACATTTGTAATTTCAAAACCTCAGATGTACGGTCAGGTCTTACCCTGCACTATATCTTTCCCCCACGCCTTCGGTGTCTGCACTGAAGGCTTTTCTCTGACAAGACTTTTGGGGAAGACTCAAAGTATTAGGGACAAATATTTCAAGGTGCTATGGATTCCCTCAAACAAGATCTCGTTGATTTACTCGATCGATTACCTACTCTAGAAAACAGCGATCGGCTGACCCAGTTATTGGAAACTGTGCTGCGGTTAGCTGATAGTGATTTGGAAAGATTGGATTGGAATATCCTCAGCGCCACCATGGCCGATATGGAAAAAGCTCTAGAGGTATTTTTGCCCTATCGCCATCGCCGGAAAATTGCGGTGTTTGGTTCGGCGCGTACCCCCGAGACGGCTCCTGAGTATTTGTTGGCCAAAGAATTTGCCAAGCGGGCAGTGATGGCCAGCTATATGGTGATTACTGGTGCCGGTGCGGGGATCATGGGCGCGGCTAATGAAGGTGCGGGTCAAGCGGAGTCTTTTGGCCTGAATATTCATTTGCCTTTTGAGCAAGATGCCAATTCCACAATGGATGAGGATCCCAAGTTATTAAAATTCAAGTATTTCTTCACTCGTAAGCTATTCTTTTTGCGAGAAAGCCATGCCCTCGCGGTTTTTCCTGGAGGTTTTGGCACCTATGATGAGCTGCTTGAATGCTTAACGCTCTGTCAAACTGGTCGCTGTAACCCATTGCCAATCGTACTGATTACTAAACCCGGTGATGATTATTGGCATCACTGGCATAATTATCTTCAACAGCATTTGGCTGATCGAGGTTTCATTGACCAAGAAGATCGCCAAATCTATACCATTACTGATGATATTGACCAAGCCCACAAAGAAATTGCCAATTTCTATCGGGTCTATCATTCAATCCGCTATGTGCGCGACCCCCGCGAACCCGATCCCCGCCGCCAAAATCCCCGCGATCGATTGGTCATAAGACTCCAACACTCCATCTCGGATGATGTGGTACAGCATCTCAATGATCGCTATCGTGATATTTTGCTCAGCGGCGAAATTGCCAAAACCACTTTTGTCCCCGAAGAATCTGGCGATCCCACGGCCTTATTCTCTCGTCTGATTCTGCATTTCAACCAGCGTAAAGTTGGTCGCCTATATCAAATGATTCGTGAGTTAAATGAGGCTGGCTAAGATTTACAGGTAAAATCAACCAATCTATTTTGAGATAACCTGTAATTTATATAGAACCTATAGAAAAGCCCTTAACCTAATGTCTGGAGCAACTGTATCAGCTCATACTAGTCAGGAAGTAATAGATCGGCTCGACATGATCGCCAAGACCGAGCGACGTAATCGATCGCAGGTGGTTGGAATGGCATTATATCTATTTGTCGAGTTACCTCCTGCGGCTCGGGAAGCATGGTTAAAAATTAGCACGACCGGATCGACGAAGCAGATGAAGTTATTGATGGATAACATTGCCCGCACCATTGTTGATGTGCAGTATCAGGCTACTCATGCTCAAATAATGTCAGAGATATTTTGTATGCTGTTGGTTACAAGTGAAATTGTTTAAATCTTGATCCGATTTGATGATTTTGGCTGGTCTGTTTGCAAAAGTAGTTTGATGTCTCATTAAGTACTATAGCTAAAAAATTTATCAGAAATTAATGGTATAAAAATCCGGAATTTATCTAAAGATCAATGTATTTCACCATGTTCGACTATTTATTGTGTTTGTGAGGATCAAATGAAACGACTATGCTCAGCTACTGCAAGATTTAACGGAAAGGTACTTGCTGTAGTAATTGGGTTAACAATGTTCTCTCCTTTTGCCGCGACTGCTAATCAGAATAAGGAAGTAGAATGTCCAGCAATTGTTGGAGCCAGTGCGGAAACGAAAAACTATTATGTGAATTTTTGCGGAGCTGGTACCGAAGATAGTCCAATGGTGTTTATCTTGACCAAGAAAAATGGTGGTGTGATTAAAATCCCTTTAAACAAGGATAGCAAGGATCTTTTGTTGGTTAAGAATGGTAACTATGAATACAATTTGCATATCAAATATCCACCAGAGCCGAATCCTTGTGAATGTGGTGGTGATGCTGTTCGCTTTACTATTAAAAAAGCAGGTAAAGTAGTTGTTAATGAACGAGTTGTAAATGATCGCAGTGGCTACTTTTT
>JANOXZ010000371.1:0-8324 GCA_031418695.1 Synechococcales cyanobacterium VAR_35_metabat_10 | reverse complement strand
CACATAATGATCTAACAACACTTACTTGTTGTTGATATTATGTGCAACTCAGAAGCCTAGGGTAGGAGCCAACACGGTTCGCTTAAGAACACAATGAAACCAAGGAAATTAATAAAGGGTGTTCCCTGAGCGGAGTCGAAGGGAGCACCATTGGAAATCAATGAATTCATTGGGTTGGTATATCGCCTAACGGCGACGCTGCGCTATCGACTCCGCTCACCCAACCCATTTGGCGAATTTTCTGATGGCTTAAGTGAACCGTATTGGGATAGGAACAGTTTGTGAATTGCTCCTACCCTGAATTTATAGTCACATTTATCGACACTTATTAATTTTGCCATTGCCGCTAATAGTTGTACCAATTAGAGTGAATTGGTTAAAGCGATCTCGAACAGCTTTTCCACAGGTATACCGGATGCTTTTGCCATCATCGAAATCACACTTTTGCGAGCAAAAGAGCAGTAAAGTCCTGCTTCTAAAAACCAGGGTTGCCCGCTGGGATCAATGCGAAAATCAAACAGACTGTAATGACGGCAACCCAGAGCGATATGGCATTTTTTGGCAGCCTCCCTAACCCTAGCTGTAATCGGATCGTCAGGATCAACTATCCAGGCTTTGGTACTTTCTTTGGCCACCAAATTTAAGTCACCGCTGTTATTTGTGCTTATTTTATCTTCGTAGCTCCGAATGGGCTTATGCTCCTTGTCCATGCCGTACTCTTCTAGAGGCAAACAGACAAGTTCTCCATTTTGAACCAGGATACCGCATCTAACTTCTCGACCCAGTTCGATAAATGTCTCGACTAGCACTTCATCTGCATAAGCAAAAGCTGTTTTTAAAGCAATATCGTAGTCAGCGCGATTTCTTACTAAAACTACCCCTAAAGAATTATCGGCATTGACAGGCTTAATTACGGTTGGCGGTTCAATCGAGGGCTGGTTTGCGGTGCGAATTAATTCTCCTAGAGGCACCTGAACACCTGCGGCTGCCACGATCGCTTTAGCTTTGGCTTTATCGGCAGCCAATGCCATCACATCGGGAGTATTGCCTAGATAGGGAATGCCCAGCAAATCGAATAATGCTCGGTAGTAAGTCATGCCAGGGATGCAAAACATCTGGGGCACCATCACATCGATCTTGAGTGCCGTCAGCACCTGAATTGCTTTAGCAACAGGCATGGGGCTGGCTGAGGCGATCGCTTCATAACTCAGATCGCAAGGAAACCGCCATTGGCGATCGGGTGTAATGTAGGCAATGTGGAATTCATACAGCCCAGCATTGGCGGTAGATTCCAGACAATCTTGGGCATACAGGCGAGATAGATCGCAATAAAACTCGCTGACCGCCGAGCCGACTAAGTGTAAAACGTGCAGTACCATAAATTAATCTCCGGCTGGCTCGACGAGTTTACCAATATTAAAATCAATCCGAATCCAGCCTTTAAGCTGCCACAAATTTTCTAACAAAAGCCAGGGTATTTGCCCATGATGAACCATCAAAAACGGCAGTGGATCGCACCAGTCAAAGATGGCATCTTTACCGCTAGCAATAATTTTTAGTCGCTGTTCGATCTGCGTTGGATGAGTTACCAATCGCCAAATTTCATGGTAAATCCAGTAAGTTGGGCGACTAGATTTTAGGGGTTGAATCATGGGGGCATCGCTTTCTAAATAAGCCCTGGCAACATCGGGATGGTTGTAAAACATTGTAATCGCTGAATGGGTGCGCGGATTGCACTCGATCGCATATACACTTCCGTCCTTTGTCTGGATAAAATCAAAAGAAACTTGCCCTGTTAGCTTGAGATCTCCTACGAACTTTTTAACCCATCTTTCTATCTCCGGCTGATCCACCATTTCATAGTTAATTTGGAAAGCGGAAGACTTGCAGCAACAATGCAACTTCAATTCTCCGTTTCGCACGGTACTGTGGGTGCAGTATTCTTGCCCAGTCATAAACGCTTGCATAATCCAAGGGTTATGTTCAGAAATCGGCAACTCATCAACAAATGCTGCTGTTTCTGGCGGTGTATCACAGGGCAGTTGAGTCAAATTTAACCGCCGCACCGAGTCGTAAGGAATGCTTTTAAGAATGTATGTTTGCGTTTGCTTAGCAAAATCGAAGTCCAAGATCTGCTGTGGGTCAGTGATACGATAAGATTCAGGTACAGTCAAAGCTAAGGATGCCGCGATCGCCGAAAACTCAGATTTATCATCCAGTTTTTGCACCATGTCTGGATCGAAGTGTATCACTTCGCAATATTTGGAAAGTGCCTGTTTGGCTAGAGCATCGTAATAACTGGCAACCGGACTACAGACTGGGACATAGACGTCTACCCTTTCTTTCTGCACGATCTCTAGCAGCGCATCAATATAGTCCTTTGCTTGAGGATTGGGTACTGTATAAAAGCGATCGACTGCCCAAGAAAAGCGATGCCCTGTGAGCCAATACTTACGAGATTCGATCAGGATGATCCGATGACCTGCCCGATTAAACGATCGGGCTAGCTGCAATGCTTTGGTCATTTTGCCGCCACTGATCAAGATCGTTTTGGGGTCAGCAGCGATCGCTCTAGGCGGTTTAACTATAGCCGATTTAAGCAACGCAATTGTGGTCAAAGCAAGGTTAAAAGGTAGCGCCAATAGCAGTAGTATTAAAGTTGCTACTGTTTTTACAACGGTTGCCATTGCCGTCTGTAGCTGACTGAGATTTGCTTTGTTAAAACCCATGATGGAATGTAGTTAGGGAAAATAATACGGGCTATCTCAGGAGGTCTGGGGAAATTCTAGCCCGGTCATACTCGGCGAATCAACGTCAGACCATCTCGCAACGGCAACAACACCTGAGCGATCCGAGGATCGTCTGCAACTACCTGATTAAAGGCGGCGACCGCTATCCCGTTTGCTGTTGGCTCACCCGCTAAGTAGGTTTGCCCCTGCATTAGCGTGTTATCGACACAGATCGAGCCGTTTGGTGTCAGCAAGTCATTGTCTAACAAAAAATTCACGTAGTCTATGTAGCCCCCCTTATCAGCGTCGATAAAGACCAGATCGAAAGTCTCTTTTGCAGCGGCTAATCGTTCGAGTGTCGCCATTGCCGGTGCCACCTTAACCAAGATTTTGTGCCCGCTGGGAGATTCGCTAAAGCATTCCTGGGCAAACTTCGCTACATAAGCATCGATTTCGCAGGCAATCACTTCGCCATCGTCTGGTAAAGCTTCAGCCATTGCTAGGGCCGAGTAACCAGTAAACATACCGATTTCTAACACTCGTCGCGCTTGGGTAATATGTACAATAAATTTTAGAAATTGACCCTCCACATGCCCTGAGAGCATTTCCTGCTCTAACTGTTGTCCAGTTTCTCGATCGGCAAATCGCTGGCTCCAATCTTCGGCTTGGGTGCGACGCACCAGTGATGCTAGAGCTGGAGACTCTGGGGTTGTACAGTGGCTGAGGTAAGGATTTAACCCGCTTGCTAACTCCCACGCCTGCCACAATTCAGACTTTAATTTGGCATCAATGTCCAATGCTTCGAGCTGTTGATTAAGAGACTCAAGTTTTGCGACTAAGATACCCAGCGGCGTTACAGGTCTAGATAATGCTATGGATAATGTCATACTTCCACCCCCATCGAAACAGCAGCACTCATCAAGTCTAACGGCACGAACATGTCTTCGCCATCGCCACCGCGAGGATAGTCACGACAAATTTCTTTATGAATCGCCAGATACTTGTCTAACTCAGCCCTGGTCAGGTCGTTGAGGAAAGAACAGCTCCCGATCGGGTGAGGAACGGCTGCACGTAACAAGCCATCTCGTGTCCTGCCGATCGATTCGGTAGCTTTCCATAACAATTCGGGAGTTAAATAAGGACTATCGATCGCCAGACCGATGCGGCTCATTAATCCTAAGATCCGATTGCGCTCGCTGACCGAAATATAACCTCGCTCCTGGGCAATGGTGGCCGAAAACGCCATATCGATGTTCACCCCATGACCGTGGAACATCGGAATCTGCGGCGTTAGCTCTAGGGTCGGACTCCAAGTGTGACCGTAAGCAATCACCCGATCGAGATCCAGTTCGTGCAAATTGGGTACTTCTAAACCCAGCATAGTATTGATCGCATCATAGGTAACTTGGTGCGCGACCTTGCGCAACTCGGGCGTTCCATTTAAGTAGCCGAAGCGGGTCTGCAATAGGTCTTTGCCATATTTTTCTAACAGCTCAAAGATGTCGTTATTAGCGACAACGGCGATTTTGATCAGCTCTGCCATGCCGTTACGCACCTGATCGATCGGTAGCGTCTTAAGAAAGGAAAAATCTAAAATCACTTTTTGAGATGCATGATATGCACCTAGTCGATTCTTTAACTTACCGTGGTTGACTGCTACTTTGATGGCAACGCTGGCATCAATCAACCCAATCAGCGTTGTGGGCACTCTAATATAGTTCGTGCGACGGCGATAAGTTGCACAAGCAAAGCCCGCTACATCTGTGGTTAAGCCACCGCCAACAACCAAAACAGGTTCTTTTCTTACTAACCCAAAATCTGCAAAAGCATCGACAATTCGCTCGACAGACTGTAGCGTCTTATCTGTTTCCTTAATTGAAACCGGAAATATAGTTAGGTCAATTTCATGATGTTGGAAATAGGTTTGGATCTGCTCGCGATACAAACCATACACCACTTCGTCTACGACCATTAAACAGCGACCAAATTGTATGTAGCTCTCGGCGATTTCAGCATTCTCAATTGCAAATGCTCCCTCTACATAAAGCAAACTGAAGTCAATTTTTTCGTATCCCTCAACATGAAAAGCTGTTGCTGTAGCCTGAAAATTTGCTTGAACGTGAGTCATTTTATTTTCCTAATATTGCTAATACGTATCGATCGATAGCTCTTTGCCAGACTTGACAATATTTCCATTAATTATCAAGTTAATAAAGCCTATGCCTTAGCTAAGTCCACGTTGGAAGTGTGGGCTAGTTTAAGCAATTGTTTCACCCAATACCAACCCACGATGGAATACCCGATCGCCGATCGCCTCTGAATGGTCGGCACGGTGCATCGTGCAACGGTTATCCCAAATTGCGATGTCGCCCAGTTGCCATCTATGGCGGTAAAGCCGGTAGTGGCGAATCGAATGCTGATAGAGCAACCGCACGATTCGCTGAGCTTTGGCGATCACCATGCCGGAGATTGCCTGACATCGTTCTGGTGTGGATAAAAATAGGGCTACTCGATCGGAAACAGGATGTCGCATAAATAAAGGATGCCAGCTCTGTTTTTCTTGATGATCATCTAGTGCTAAACCAGACATGACGTGCAGAACCCGAGCATCGGCAAGTTGCTCTTTCACTGGTGTGGGCAATGTCTCATAGGCACGATATTGATCCGAAAATAGCGTTTCTCCACCAGAGACAGGAATAGTTACAGCGCGCAGTGCTGTAAATGCAGGTGGTTGAGCAATATAGCTAGTATCTGTATGAAAAACGCTAGTAGGTGGCCGATCGCGTCCAATGTTGCTAACCAAATTTAAAGCCGGTTGATCTAATACTGGTGTCTCGCCCGCAGTAAAAGTCATTGACCCTAACCGACTTAGGAAAGCAACAAAGTCTGCATCATCTACTGCTTGCTTTCGGAAGATGACAAAACCATTATTAGCAACGACTTGTTTCAAAGAAACAAGATCTTTATCGTTGATGTTGGTGATGCTCATCTCGTTTGCCTCGGCTCCAAAAGGTGATAATGCGCGAAAATTAATGTTTTCTCTGCTCATGATTTCTTTTATTTTGCTTGATATTTCGCTCTACTTACTCGCCAAAAACTTTTGCAATTCCCCAAAATCTAACCGATCGACTAAATGACTGGCTTTGCTAAAGTCATTATGAGCGGTGTTCTCATTAGGAAAAGCAACGCAGTCTAAGCCCGCAGCGATTGCTGATTCTACCCCGCCTAAGTTATCTTCAATTGCAATACAATCATCTGATTTTTCACCCAGCTTTTCTAAGGACAAAGTGTAGGCTGCTTTATCTGGCTTGGGTCGGTCTACGTTATCAGCATTCAAGATGAGGTCGAAATCAGTAGCCTGGATACTTGGTTGCAGAGCTGCCATCAGCAGCGAGATATTTTGCTGAGAAGTTGTTGTTACGAAAGCAATCTTCAAACCTTGGGTTTTCGCAGCCTGGATGGTTTCAACTACGCCAACACGAGGTTTGACCTGAGATTTGGTTAAGCTATTGTGAAAAAACTCGGACTTCGATGAATGAATTTCCTTGGCATCGACTGTTTGATTGACCGACTCTGCATAATCGGCAATTCGGCTTTGACCGCCGCTTTTCTCTAGCATTGTTAGATAATCTTCTCGATTCCAATGCCAATCTAGTCCATGAGCCTGAAAAGCTTGATTAAAAGCTTCCCTTTGTAGTTCAGAAGTATCTGCGATCGTGCCAATAGAGCCAAAGAGAATAGCTGACATAGGGTTCCTTAATTATGAATAATTTCCAATTATTTAGACTTGGGTGGCATAATGGCTCAGCGTAAAATACTGCTGCCTTGATGACTGTGTATCATCTTAAAATCATTGCAATTCTCTGGCATCTGTCAAAAGGAATAGAAAGAACTTAATCGTGCCATAGGCTATTGGGTTGGTAGCAAAACCAAGTTTTAGGCGACACATCATTTAGGGTGCGACTATCAGGTCAAATCAATCGAGAAATGCTTGAAATGGCTTCTGCTAATGCTTTGTCAGCAGAGGCGACTTTATATTAAGTTGATTGATGGTTGATAGGCAAAGATCTACCTGATCTTAGCAATAGAGTCCATCTAAAGGGGGATAAGATTTCGCTGAAGTACACCGACAATGGCATTGAGTTATTTCCTCTGCTAGTTGATTGCTGGATCGAATCTGGAGATGTTTTAACTAATTATCTCGCTATTCAAAAGTCGCAATTAGTTAATTACCTAATATCTTTATGGATCTAATAAGTATTTCTATGGATCTAACTGAATACACATTTGATGAATCAAAGCGAGAACTATTATGACAACAGAATTCCGTCCCACTGCTGAACAAATCCCTGCTCAAACACTACCATATCCAGCTAGTCAGGCAGATATGAATCCGCAGCCAGACAGCGATTTATCGAATTATAGACCCGCTGATAAGCTGCTAGGTAAGGTAGCTTTAATTACCGGAGGAGATTCTGGGATTGGTCGGGCAGTGGCGATCGCCTATGCCATGGAAGGTGCAGATGTAGCGATCGTTTACAACGTGCATGATGACGATGCCAATATTACCAAAGCAATAGTAGAAGAAAAAGGTCAACATTGTTTGACGATTAAAGCCGATGTTTGCGATTCAGCGCAGTGCAAGCAAGCGGTGGCAAAAACCATTGAAGAATTTGGGCATTTAGATATTTTGGTGAACAATGCAGGTTATCAAAAAGTGCAGTTCGAGATCGAAGATATTTCTGACGAACAGTTTCGGCGGACGATGGAAACCAATATCTTTGGTTATTTTTACATGCTCAAAGCCGCTCTCCCCCATCTCAAAGCGGGTGATGCCATCATCAATACCAGCAGCATTCTTGGTTTAATTGGCAAGGAATTTTTAGTCGATTATTCTGCTAGCAAGGGAGCGATCAATGCCTTTACTAAAGCTGTTGCTCAAAACCTCGCTAAACGTAAAATCCGGGTTAATGCTGTCGCTCCCGGCCCTGTCTGGACACCGGGAATTCCCTCTACCATGACCCCAGAACAAGTGGACAACTTTGACCAAGACAATGCAATGAAACGCGCTGGACAACCCGAAGAACTTGCCCCCACCTATGTCTATTTTGCTTCTGAAGATAGCAGCTTTGTGACTGGGGCAATTTTAGAAGTTACAGGTGGTCAGGTCTCTAGCACATGACTAATATAATGCCGATCGATGCTGTTCAATCAGTGGGAATGACAGTAGCTGATATGGAGCGATCGCTCTATTTTTACACCACCGTCTTATGTTGCCAGAAAATATCCGATCGCCAAGTTTCAGGGGTCGAAACAGATCAACTCTATGGTTTGTCTGATGTACATTTGCGAGTAGTGAAGCTGCAATTGGGCGATGAATCATTTGAGCTTACCGAGTTTGTAAGACCTAAAGGTAGACCGATTCCACCTAACTCGCGCAGCAACGATCGCTGGTTCCAGCACATTGCGATCGTAGTGCCAGATATGGAACGGGCTTACCAGCACTTGCAGCATCATTGGGTATCCAAAACATCACCGAACCCTCAAAAACTACCAGCATGGAACCCGATCGCTGGTGGCATTGAATCTTTTTAC
>JANOXZ010000370.1:0-2980 GCA_031418695.1 Synechococcales cyanobacterium VAR_35_metabat_10 | reverse complement strand
TTGGTATTCATCTTCCTGCGGGTAAAGCACCATTAGTAAATCCTACAAATTGGTCTTTTAGTGATGGAGTAGAAGAGTTTCAATACAAGAATTATCGTAATTTTAAAGACTCACATCTTCGAGATGCTGTTGAAAGTGGTATTGTTAGCAAGAAATTTGATGATTATGTTAGTCGAAGATGTCCTTTATATATCTCAGCTAATTTACCTTCGTCACCATTAAGATTTAATGCTCAAAACAACAGAGAAATTATTTGTGAGGATAACAATATGTTAACATATCAATCTACTACTAAAACACTTCGTGTAGATTTAGGATGTGGTACTCGTAAAAATCCTGATTTTGTAGGTGTAGATGTATGCTCAGGTCCAGGCATAGATATTGTCGCAGATCTTAATAAAAAATTTCCATTTGATGATAATAGTGTTGATGAAATTCAAGCAAATGATGTTATTGAGCATCTTCAAGATAGAATTCATACAATGAATGAAATTTGGAGAGTTTGTAAAGATAGAGCAAAAGTCAATATATTGGTACCGTCTACAGATGGAAGAGGTGCATTTCAAGATCCGACCCATGTCAGTTTTTGGAATATTAACTCATTTAGGTATTATTGTAGCGAGTTTCCAGCTTACTTAGAACTCTGTGGAAGATACGGGTTTAAAGGTGAATTTAAAGTTTTACGACTTGAAGAACAAGAATCTGAGGATCGAGTGATCCATATTATAGCAGAGTTAAGTGTAGTCAAGCCACGCTCAAATTCAAATCAGAATGTGACGAATAAAAATGCCAATATAATCATTCAGGATTCTCAGAAGCAACTGGTTAGTGAAGTTAATATATATGATAAATGCGAACAAGAAATCTTTTCTCGCCTTTCTTATGACATTCAGCAATATCAAAAAGAACCGAATAGCCGTACAGGAATAGCTAGTATTCGTCATTTACGCCATCAACTTACCCAACAATGGTTGAAAGTTTTAGATGCTGAACTACAGAATACGTATGAAAAAGAACTAGGCAAAGTACATAAATCATTACTCAATTCAGGAATCAAGAACGAGCCATTGACAATTACGGAAGAGTCGGATATTGATAAACTGGTTCGAAAAATTGCTAGACATACAAAACAAGAAGAATATTTTCAGTCATTACTTTCGGCAATGCTTTATGTTAATGCTAATCGATTATCATTGCGGCATGATCTAACTGATATACCAGATTGGTTCCTTCCAGATTATCTTAAATTCTTATTTGCTACCCCAGTCAACTTCCATGAACTTGGAGAAGCAACTAATTACTATAACTATCTTCAGGGGTGGATGAATTACTTGCATACATCTATCTTCGCTAATCTAGAAGATTCATTCTGGCAAGGAGTAGTTAACCAGTTTGCCCAAATTGCTAACTTTATCCCCGTCTACTTCAGTGAAGAAAAGCTCAAAGATATCTATGTTAAACGGAGCGAAATTATTGAGTTATATCTAAGGAATAATGGTTGTGAATTAGACTACGAATTTCCAGAACGACCTGCAAATCGCAAAAAAATTCGGCTAGGTATTTTGGCAGCTCACTTTACCCCATCAGCCGAAACTTTTGCTACCCTTCCTGTCTATGAATATCTCAGCAGGGAATTTGAAGTAGTCTTATACTCACTCCAACAAACTAACCATCCATTAGAACAATACTGTCGTAGTTCAGCTAATTATTTCGTTAACCTACCCCAAATTTTATCAGAACAGGTAAATACAATTCGTGCAGACGATCTCGATCTATTGTTTGTTGCTACTAACGTTACCGCAGTAACCAATCCAATTTGTCTTTTGGCTACCCATCGGCTAGCAAGAATTCAACTTACTAGTGGGGGATCGGTAGTCACAACTGGAATCAATCATATGGATTATTTCCTATCCGGTACGTTGACAGATCCTTCACCAATAGCACAAGAGCAATATCGAGAACAATTACTCCAGATTACAGGTGCAGCTCATTGCTTTAGTTATGGTAATGATGAAACTAAATCTACTATTAAAATTGACCGAGAAACTTTAGGTATTCCTGAAAATACGGTTATTTTTACTTCTGGAGCTAACTTCTTTAAAATCACCCACGAACTAATTCATACCTGGGCAAAAATAATTGCTGAAGTGCCTAATTCGATACTAATGCTCTTCCCATTTGGCCCAAATTGGTCTAATAGTTATCCTAAAGCAGCTTTTGAAAAATACCTGCATGGAGTATTTGCAGAATATGGTTTATCACCAAATCGAGTATTTGCTTTAGATCCTCAACCAGTACCCAATCGAGAGGATATTAAAGAATATTTCAAGATTGCTGATATTTATCTCGATTCCTATCCATTTGCAGGAACAACTTCACTAATCGAGCCGCTACAAGTTAATCTACCTGTGATAGTTAGAAAAGGAGATAGTTTCCGCTCAGCAATGGGTGCTGCAATGATTGAATCATTGGATATTAATGATTTAGTTGCTAATAGTGAAGAGTCTTATCTTCAACTTGCGATCGAACTTGGTAACAATCCTAAATTGTGCCAACAAAAGCGAATTGAGATCGAATCCAAAATGCGAAATAATCCTAGTTTTCTCGATAGTCGATCGTACTCAGCTAAAATTGGTAATTTATTCCGGGAAATATTCAACAAGTATAATTCGGATACTTTAAATCAAAACTTGCGGTTGAGAGATGTTAATTTGATGATTTTCCCTGATTGGAATCGATCGGAAGAAGAAGTTGGACTGGAGTTGCAACAAGTTATTCAAACCCTAGCTACTCAGTCGGTAAACCAACAAACAACTTTACTGATCGATGCCACAAATATTGCGATCGAGGATGCGGAAATGTTTTTATCCAGTGTCACAATAAATCTAATGATGGAGCAAGATCTCGATATCACTGACGAGTTGGAAATTTCGCTAATTGAAGACTTGAACGATATTCAGTGGGCAACTTTACTACCGAA
>JANOXZ010000369.1:0-9693 GCA_031418695.1 Synechococcales cyanobacterium VAR_35_metabat_10 | reverse complement strand
TAGCTCGGCCACGGCCAAATCTCTCAGCAGTAACATCTCTGGGGCTTCGGTGGTGGCGCTGAGTGCAGAGTTTGGTTCTTGTCCACCCATCTCGATGCCGCCATAGGTGGCTGCAATAAAAATCCTAGCCATATCTGCCGATCCTCAAAATCTTTTAGAGAAAGATACAAAACTTTGTGTGAAAAAAACGCGATCTTTCAGCATTCTGGTAGTGTCCTTGTGCTAGATTATCACTCAATTGCTGAGTATCGATATATCGTACATTTCGCTGATTTTTTTTACCTAGTGGCTATGGAGCCATTTTTTAGGGTGATTTGGCGGGATTTGGTTAGTGAATAATCACTGGTCGAAATATCGAAAAATCAATTAACGTCGCTCTGAAATTTATCTGCCCTGCGATCGAAAATGCATATCAAGCGCGTCGAACTATCTCATTTTAAATCTTTTGGCGGCACTACGGCGGTGCCGATCTTGCCCGGTTTTACCGTGGTATCGGGGCCGAATGGTTCTGGCAAATCGAATATTTTAGACGCGCTGCTGTTTTGTTTAGGGTTGTCTAGCTCTAAGGGGATGCGCGCCGATCGATTGCCCGATTTGGTGAACCATAACAACGGCAGCAAGGGCACGCGAGAAACAATTGTCACTGTGACCTTTGATCTTACAGAAGAGGGCGCTGAGCAGCAGCCTGATTGGTCTGTGACTCGCCGGTTGCGAGTAAATACTCAGGGCGGATACACCTCCAATTACTATATAAATGGTGAGGCTTCAACTTTAGGCGAACTCCACGAAAAGCTGAACGTGCTACGGATTAACCCCGAAGGCTACAACGTAGTGCTACAGGGGGATGTCACCAGTATTATTTCGATGAACTCCCGGGAGCGACGGGAAATCATTGATGAAATGGCTGGGGTGGCGGCGTTCGATCGCAAAATTATCCAGACCAAATCGACCCTCAATGAAGTGGGCGAAAAAACTGATCGCTGTCATATTGTGGTCACTGAATTGAATGCTCAAAGAGAGCGGTTATCTCAAGATCGACTGAAGGCAGAGAAATATCAAAAGCTGCGGAATGAGCTGCAAGATCTGACTTTGCAAGAAGCAATTTTAAAGTGGCAATCTTTGCTGCAACAGCAGACTAAGCTGCAAACCGATATTCAAAAAAGCGAGACCCACGCCACCGAAATGCAGGCCAGCTTAGTGGCGATGCAGACCGAGCTAGCAGCCGGTGCCACAGAATTGGAAGCTTTGAACCAACAAGTCAAAGCCATGGGCGAAGAACAGCTCGTGGCGACCCAAGGAATATTAGCTAATCATCAAGCCGAAAAGCGTCGCTTGACCCAGCAGCAAGAAGAGTTGAAAACTGCTGTGCAAAGTAATCTGGCCAGCCGAACTCAAAACCGCGAACATTTGGCACAACAGCAAAAAGAATTCCAAGCAGTATGTAACGAGATCGATCGGCTGCAACAGCAAGAACTCAAGACTCTGAACCAAAGCCGCGATGCTGCCCGTAATTTATTAGAAATCACCAAAGAAAAATCTAATTCTTTGGCTTCTAGCTCCAGCTATGCCGTACAACAGCAAACCCAGCTAGCTAAGCAGATCGAAGCTCTATTGGAATCCACTGGTAAACAGCAGACTTCTCAGGCAGAGTTAACCGAGCGCCAGAAACAGCTCGGTAGTCGGGTGGCGGGGCAACAGCAAACGTTGGCGGAACTAATGCCAATTTTGGCAGCCAAGCAAGAAGAGCATCCTCGACTATCCAAAAAACTAACCGGGTTCTTAGCCGAAATGGCCGACTTAGAAAGTCATTGCAAAGCCTTAGAGCAAAACCTGCAAACCCAACAAGAAACCCAGTCTCGGCTCCAGCAAGAGCAGCGGGACAAAGAGCGCCAACTCGATAAACTCGAAGCTCAATCTCAGATGGAGCAAGAAGTCCAGGGGACTTTTGCCACCAAGGTAATTAAAGATGCCAAGCTATCTGGAGTCCATGGCTTAGTTGCGCAACTGGGTGTTGTGGATGGTCAATATCAACTGGCTCTGTCGATCGCCGCTGGTGGCCGGATGGGTAACTTGGTAGTCACCGACGATCGAGTAGCTGCTGAGGCGATCGAAATCCTCAAACAAAAGCGGGCAGGGCGCGCCACCTTCTTGCCCTTGAACAAAATCAACGCCCAAAGGATTTCCGAAAACAACAGTCTGATAAGTGCCGCTGGATTTATCGACTATGCGGTGAACTTGGTGGGCTTCGATGATAAGTACGACAAGATTTTTAATTATGTGTTTGGCAGCACCGTAGTCTTCCGCGATCTGCAACAAGCCCGCGCTTTTGTCGGTAAACAGCGGATTGTCACCCTGGCCGGAGAATTATTAGAATCTAGCGGTGCCATGACTGGCGGTAACATCAACCAAAAAGCCACATTGCAATTTGGCACCGGTGAATCTAGCGAATCTGCCGAAATTGCTAACCTGCGAGAGCGTTTAAAGGCGATCGAAAACATTTTGCAGTTAGGCAGAGAATCAATCGAAAAAGACAGCATTAACCTGCGCCAAGCCAGTGCCCAACTTGCCGAAATTCGCCAACAACAGCGGATTAGCCAAATAGAGTTCGATCGGCTGACCCAAGAAATCACCCAGCTCACTCAACAGCAAGAAAATCTGCAAAGCCAGCAGCAAGCAGCTCAGCAAGAACTAGCTCAAACCACCAGTTCCTTGCAATCAGTCAGCCAAGGCAGTGATCAAGGACAAGAACTCGCCGATCTGCGCAAAGAATTGGCGGAACTAGAAGCCAGCGGCATTCATGGGGAATGGCAAACCATTCAATCGGCAATTCGCCAGCAGGAAGTTGACCTGCAACAAAAAGAGCGCGAGTTAGTAACGGCTCAAAGCAAACTGACCGAAATTGAACAGAAAAACATCCTCGGTCGAGAAAAAATCGCGGAGTTAGAGCGCCGCTACTTGGAATATCAAACCCAGGCCGATCAGCAACAAGTCCAGACTCTTAAGTTGCAGCAAGATTTGGGATCGATCGACCAAGAAATCATCACCACCCAGGCCACTTTAGCCCAGCTTGAACAGCATCTCGGTGCCGAAAAAGCCAAACGGGATCTGGCCGAACAAGCCCAGCGCCAACTGCAAACCCGCCAGCAAGAGCGTCAGTGGGAGCTGCAAAAATTACAAGAGCAGCAAGCCCAACAGCGTCAATCTTTAGTGGATCTGGGCATCGCCATTCAAACCCAGCGGGCAGAGTTACCCCCCGAAACCGAATTGGTGCCTGCGGTGGAGCCGATCGATCCCGAAACTCTCTTTACCCTGCAAAACCAAATCAAATCGATCAAAAAACGCATGGAAGCGATGGAGCCAGTCAACATGCTGGCACTCCAAGCCTACGAAGAAGCCAATGCTCGCCTAGAAGAACTCAACCAAAAACTGGATACCTTGGCTGCCGAAACCAATGAGTTGCTACTGCGGATCGAGAACTTCACCACCCTGAGATTGCAAGCTTTTAAAGAAGCTTTTGATGCCGTCAACTTGAACTTCCAAAATATTTTCGCCGAACTTTCCGATGGTGATGGCTTCCTACAACTAGAAGATCCCCAAGATCCTTTCAACGGTGGGCTGAACTTAGTTGCTCACCCCAAAGGCAAGCCAGTCCAGCGTTTGACCTCTATGTCTGGGGGCGAAAAATCTCTAACTGCTCTGAGCTTTATCTTTGCTCTGCAACGCTATCGCCCCTCGCCTTTCTATGCCTTTGACGAAGTAGACATGTTCTTGGATGGGGCAAATGTCGAACGATTAGCTAAAATGATTAGAAAGCAAGCCGACCAAGCCCAATTTATTGTGGTGAGTCTGCGTCGCCCGATGATTGAAGCCGCCGATCGAACCATTGGTGTAACCCAAGCTCGGGGCGCTTATACCCAAGTTCTCGGTATCGATCTAAAATCTCCTGTCTAGATGGCTGGGATTATTTTTTTATAATCAATCCGCCAGATCTTCTGCATTAACCAAGTATTCCGAACAAAAATGTCTTCCGAACTAATTCGCCAACGCTCAGATTTAATTAATACTCAAGTTATTACGATCGACACTGCCAAGTCTCTAGGCGTAGTCAAAGAAGTCCTAGTAGATATTGACAGCCGCGAAGTAGTAGCCTTGGGTTTGCGCGACAACATTGTGGCAGTCCCCGGAAACCTAGCCCGCTATATGTTGCTAAGCAGCATTCGCAAACTGGGCGATAGCATTTTGGTCGATACCGATGATGTGATTGAAGATATTGACCCAGAAGCTTACACCAGTCTCGTGAACTGCGAAGTTGTTACCGAAAGCAATTACGCCCTAGGCAAAGTGCGGGGATTTCGATTTAGCTGCGAAAATGGTCGCTTAACCTCGATTATTATTGCCTCGATCGGCCTACCTTTGATTCCTGACCAAGTTATTAGTACTTATGAGCTATCGATCGACGAAGTAGTCGCCAACGGTCCCAACAAGCTAATCGTAATTGAAGGCACCGAAGAACGCCTTGACCAGCTTTCCGTGGGCTTCTTAGAACGCATCGGCCTAGGCAAAGCTCCTTGGGAAGACGAATATGCCGACTACCGACCTACCGTAATTCGTCCCGAAAACCAACTGCCCGCCGGGGTGCCAGTAGCTCCACCACCAATGCGAGCAGAACGGCCACCAGCTAGGATGCCCATTAGAATGCCAGAGCCGGTCGAGGAGACTACTTGGGACGATGATAAATGGCAAGATAGCCCACCGGCTCCACCGCCATTAAAGGCGGAAGTGGTGGCTTACCAAGAAGTGGAAGCAGATGACACTTGGAGTGATATTTCTCGCGATAGTAAACGGGTTCCAGCACCTCGTCCACCGGCAGAGGAAGAAATCATTGATGTATGGGAAGACGATAACTGGCCTGCAGAACCAGCAAATCCGGCCGCTAAAGCAGATTCCGGCAAAATAATTGACATTGACCTTGATGATCTCGCGCTTGATGACTTAGATGATGAGATTCCACCGGCTGCTGCGGTAGCTCGTAAATGATCTCCACAATCCATGTATATCCAGTTACATCAGCATCCTTTTACTAGCAAAATTTTAAAAGTTGCTTCCTTGTTGGAGCAAGATTGGGCATACTTGGTAATATTGGATGATCATAAACATCCTGATTTTGCATCCGTATCTGCCTTTCGATGAATTTGGAACAATGCTATCAACTTTTTAATTTACAGCCCGGAGCTACCTCGGACGAGATTCGTGGTGCTTATCGGAAGCTGGCGCGGGTTATGCATCCAGATGTTAACCCCGAAGACCTTAAAGCCCACGATCGATTTGTCACTCTCAATCAGGCTTATCAGTTATTGATAGAAACTTCCGAGCGCCCATTGGAATACCAAATATCTGCTGTTAAAGCACCTAAAAAGACCTCCGAAAAATCTCCAGTAGCCAAACCCAGCCCCACCCTTTCCCGTCACGATGCCGATTTGAAGTGGCAAACATACCAAAAATTGCAAGAATTACTTCGCAACCGTGAATTTATTAAAACGATCGCCTTAGTAGATGGTCTAGCCCAAAGAATGGAATCTGATCAAGATGTCAAACAATGGCAAGGAATTGTCTATTACTTTTTTGGCCAGCACCTAATCGATCGAGATCAGTTAGATAAAGCCCGGATCTATCTTAAAAAAGCTTTAAAAGCCGACCCTAATAATTCCCAACTTGTCCAGCAGGTTAAGCACGAGCACCGTCGCATTGAGCAGATTATGGCGCGTTTGTAGCTCGGGTTCTGATGGAGAAACTTCCTAGCTGTTTACCTAGATATCATTGATGGATGATCATTCCAAAACTTTTCTGGCTACATCAGCAAATACCCGCTTTTTTGCCGATAAAATTTCGCAAAATTGCAGAAAAAGATTAAGCAAAATCATAATTTCAACAAAATCTATGAATTTTCCAAATTTAGATCTATATTTAGAAAGGGCAATTTTAGTTTTCGAAAACCCTCTGTTGATCTGAAAAATTAGGATGTAAAAATAACATGAAGAAATCAAATCCTACAGCACTAGCCGGAAGAGTCTTGCTTGCTAAGGTGAAAGAATTATCGCATTTATCACGTCGGGAAACAGCCAAACAATGTGGATATTACAGTGTCTCCAAAGGTGGACAAGTTCGAGTGAATTTGACTGACTTTTACGATGCTGTACTCATGGCCAAAGGTGTACCCGTCGGACCAGAATCTTCTAAGGATGGTCGTGGTCGCGATGCTACTTATGAAGTAACTGTTCACCAAAATGGGCAAATTGTAATTGGTGCAGCTTATACCAAAAAGATGGGCTTAAAGCAAGGTGATGAATTTAAAATCAAATTGGGCTACAAGCACATCTACTTAGAAGCGATCAGCAAAGATGATGATGACGAGTAAGCTTCACGGATGAAGATTAACTCCTAGGATTACGAAGTGCGCTGTTGTGTTTGCTGGATATTGACTCTATTATTAGTTTTTGCTCGACCACTGCCGGTTTGGGCAGCATCTTGTCGCAGTATTAACGGTGAATTAGTCTGTATTCAAAATATGCAGCGCAGCGCTCAGAAATATTGGGAATATCGGGTGCAATTTAAGATTGGCAGCTTATCGGTGCCAGTTGAAATATACGATTGTCGAAATCATCGACAGCGAACCATTAAAGGCGAATGGCATGGTTTTTCTGATCCAGAAATTGCCGCCTTTGCCTGTAGTCTTTTTCATGGTTAGTATTAACCAAATATTTAACCAATACTTAACCATGAAAAAAACGGTGCAAAACACCAGTTAACGAAATTGGCATTTTTCTTAATTTGTATAAATGCTCACATCTGCATTATTAGAAATATTTACAGTGGCCATTTCTGGGCAAGTGCGGCCAATCAGACCAGTCAATACTTTGCCTGGACCAATTTCTGTTGCCCGATCAATCCCCAAATTAGTCAATTCCTGACAGATTTCTAACCAGCGAACCGATCCAGTCATCTGCCGCGACAGCCGCTCTTTTAAGATGACAGCATCAGTAACAGCCGTCGGCTCCACATTCGATAAAACAGGTATTTGTGCATCAGCAAATATGCTGGTCTCTAACACTTGAGCAAATTCGGCAGCGGCATCGGCCATGAGGTGGGAATGAAATGCCCCAGAAACTTTTAAGGGCAGAGCACGTTTAGTTTTAATACTGCCTACCAAGGTATCCACCCCCGCTGGAGAACCAGAAACCACTACCTGAGCAGCGCTGTTGTCGTTAGCTAGCACCACATCGGCGGTGTTTTGAATAGCCGTGATTAGCTCTGCTCGATCGAAGCCAATCAGCGCCACCATTTTGCCCCCAGCAGCCTGAGACATTAATTCACCGCGTTTTTTTACCAATTTCAAGCCGGTGGCAAAGTCAAATACCCCAGCGGCATACAAAGCCACATATTCACCCAAGCTGTGACCAGTGACAACAGTGGGTTCTTGTCCTTTTGTGCGAAGTAAATCTACCAAAATGCTTTCAATTACATAGAGACAGGGCTGAGTGTAACGAGTATCTTGCAGCTCTGGTGTTTCACATATTTCTAATACCGACCAACCCAAAATTTCTTGCGCCGTAGCAAACTTGGCTGCGGCGATCTCTGCCAAATCTGCAACCATCCCGATCGATTGAGAACCCTGCCCCGGAAATACCCACGCTGTTTTCATATAAGTTCTGCCTACTATTTGTCCAAATACTGCTTCCACGATACAGGAAGCCCAGAAACTTTTTGCTGTTGGAGGGCTTCTTATATTTAAGATCATCGAGATCACTGACAAATGCAAAATTCAGACAATTGTAGCTTGGCGAAATCACCGCCTTCAGTTAAATTGGGCTAAATGCTTAGCGAAATTTTCACCCCGAAATGAACTTCAAACAACTTACTCTTGCACTTCTTGCGTTATCTCTGAGCATCAATCCGGCTGTTGCTGCCCCCGATCCTGTTAATGAGATAGACCTGGCTGCGGCTAGCAAACCGCTGTTTACTGCCGATCGCAACCCGGCTACCCAGTATGATAATTTGCTGTTCCCTGCTTCAGCAGATAACAAATATGGTTACATCAACACCTCTGGAGTCATGATTATCACTCCAGTTTTTGATGGTACTTTCGTTTTTAGGGAAGGCTTAGGGCGAATTAAATTAGGTCGCAAGTATGGATATTTGAGCCTAAGTGGCAAAATTGTGATTGCTCCTACCTTCGATCGAGCCAGTGAATTTGAGAATGGTTTGGCTCTGGTACAGAGTGATGGCAAGTATGCTTACATCGATCGCAATGGTAAAAAGGTAATTGATGGCAGCGACTTTACCGATGCCACTTCTTTTTCCGATGGATTGGCAGTGGTGCGGGTCGGTAAAAAATACGGCTACATCGACACTACTGGCGCAATCAAAATTCCAGCTAAGTTCAAATTTGCTCATCCCTTTAAAACTGGCATGGCGTTGGTGGTCGGAGAAGGCGAGGTCAGCTACATCAATAAGCAGGGTGAGGTAAAAATCCCCCCCGATCACTTAGTTAACAAGTTTCCCGAAGCAAAGGTCAGAATTCCCTATACTTTTGGTGGCAATGGCTTGGCCAAAATTGCGATTGATGGCAAAACTGGCTACATGAACCGTAAAGGCCAAATCGTCCTGCGTCCTCAATATACCGAAGGCTATGCTTTTGTGGAAGGACTGGCTCCAGTAAAAGTGGGCAACAAATACGGCTTTATTGATGGCAATGGCAAAATGCTGGTGCCAGCAGAATACGATAGTGTCTCAGAGTTTCAATCTGGATTGGCGGCAGTGAAGCTGGGTAACAAGTTTGGTTACATCGACACCGCCGGTCGAATGGTCATTGCTGCCCGTTTTGACTCAGCTTTCTCTTTTAGTGAAAACCTAGCAGCGGTGCTGATCAATAAACGATTGGGCTATGTCGATCGCTCGGGCAAATTAGTTTGGCAGTCCAAAACCGCCAAAGTTTAGGCAAACTACAAAGAGCAATAGTGATCTAAACAAAACTGTCGCAAGGACTCCCGTGCTAGTCGCAGATTACGGTGATGAATGGCCGATCGCATTTCTTCTAAGATTTCGAGTCGGACGGCGCAAGCGCTGGAGTCCTTCCCCTGTAGAGAACAGACTTCTACAGTCTCTTCTTTCATTTGTGCAATTCGTTCCTCTAGGCTGAAATCTTTGGTCATAAGAACCTCGAAAAATAGTTCTAAGTAGTGCTATGAGGGCAATTACGGCAAGGCCGATCGCGGTCAACTTGTCCATTCTAAGGTGCCCGGTTCGTTCTTGTGGGCAACAAATTGTTGCGGAACGTAAGGTATTTGTAACTAAAAAAACTAGCCAAGAAAAACACCTGATTTTGTCTGATTACAGTATCATAGGTCACAAAATTGGGTGCTTTTAATATTTTCTTTCTATGGCTATTTCTTTTGTTGTTTCTCTGGCGCACCCAAAGTCAACACTGCTTTAATCCGAGGGGTACGCAGAAATCCTTGGGTGTGGGTGACGAGCTTATCACCCCACAGATTTTCTTTGAGATAATCAATGCTGGCATAACGGCTGTCATTGCGCAGTGCTGTTTCACCTAATTTGAAAGCTTCTTCTTGTTTGCCCTGTTGGTAGAGAGCAACAGCTAAGGCCAATTGGGGTTCAGCGGCTTTCTTTTCGATCGAA
>JANOXZ010000368.1:0-2835 GCA_031418695.1 Synechococcales cyanobacterium VAR_35_metabat_10 | reverse complement strand
CAATAGTACTTGAATTGGCTCTTGCATTAATTCCTGTACCACCAAATCTACGCTGTTGGTAAATAGCCGATTTTGCATCACGATTGCCACATCAATCAATCCATCTCGCATTACCTTGAGCGCTCGATCGCTACCCAAAGCCGTCACCCTTAGCTGGACGTTGGGATGCTGATGACAGAATTTTTGTAATACTGGGGGCAAAAAGTAGGCACAGGCGGTGTGAATGGCTCCAATACACAGCTCGGGCTGCTTGCCCGCTAAGAGATCTTGAATTTCGCTGGTGGCATTCTGCCATTCCTGACAGATCCGCCGCGCCCGTCCCACTAATTTTTCGCCTGCTACAGTAAGCTTAGCCTGACTACTACGATGAAACAAAGGAGCCTGTAAATCGGCTTCTAATGCCTGAATTTGCCTACTGGCCGCTGATTGAGTAATACCACATTGCCGTGCTGCCTGTAAAAAACTGCCGGTTTCGACCACGGCTAAGAATGTTTGTAATTGCTCGACGCGCATATCAGCAGTTGGAGCCTAGAGTTGAGACCTTTAGAGTACCACCGATCTATCATGAGATTGCTACAAACACAAGAGCGCTCTCAAGTGATGCCAGCAAAGATTTGTTACGATGCTTGCAAAACATTTCGATCAAACCCCAGACAAGCTGTTCGGCCATTATGCTGAAATAGCATCCCAATATTTTGACTGGAATTCACTGTAACGCTTACTAGGCAGCACAATCAATCATAATTCAAGCTTTTTGCTTTTAGTATCAAATCATCCCCAATTGAGCAATCTTGAGTTTTTTCAGTGATGACATTCGTAAGACTCTCTACTATAAATATAAAGATAAGTTCTAATGTTATGTCATAAGTTCATTTGTCGTTCAGCCGTAAAAAGATGCTTAAATCGATTATTCGCTCCATTAGCTTGATGACATTGGCTGTCGTCGGCTTCTCTTCTGCTCCAGCTTTTGCTAATGGCAACACCTGTGAAGGCAGTTGTCCTCGTACTCGCGCCTGCCAGTACAACGCCAAAGAATTAACTCTCAATGAGCCAACTCAACTTACTCCTACTCAGGATCCCCCAGTTCAGTTGGTAGAGCCAGCTCCATTTACCACTCCTACAGCTCCAATTGCTCCACCACCTGTTCAACCAGGTCCTAGACTACGTCCAGGCAAATTCCGCACAGGTCGCGGCTAGAATTTTTATCCCGCTAATCACTGCGGGATTCTGGTTCTTGAACATAAACAAAACCCCCAAAAGTTCTGGGGGTTTTGTTTGATTAGAGCTAATAACAAAGCATTGCCGTTAAATAAACAAAAACAATGCTTCTTAGGAAATCAGGTAAATCCTACGCGCGAACTTGGACTACCGTGCCAACTTTGACGATCTTGAACAGTTGTTTGACATTTTTATTGCTCATCCGCACACAGCCATGAGAAGCAGCCTTACCGATCGAACTCAAGTTAGTGGTGCCATGGAAACCGATTTCGTCCTTACCATCGTTCCAGAAGCCGATCCAGCGCTGACCCAAGGGGTTATCGGGACCAGGAGCTAACTGTTCACCAGTCTTAAAGTTAGTCCAACCAGGATTTTTGAGCATTAGCTCTACTTTCCAATCACCTTGAGGAGTTTCCCATTTCTTTTTGCCTACCGCTACTGGGTACTTGTTCAGAAGATTTTCACCGCGATAAACATAAACTCGGCGTTCGCTTAGTTTCAATACCAAATGCACTTCATCGGTCTTGGCTTTAAACGTGTTAGCGGGCTTCACATTAGTTATTGCTGGTTTATTACCAGTAACTGGAGCCTGAACCTGTGATTGAATGGTGGTGCTAGTTGGCTTGGCCTTAGGAGTCTCTGCTCGACCGGCAAAAGGTACAGCCATCAAGCAAGAAAGAAGGCCGATAGCTCCGCTTGCGCCAAAGGCGATCGACAAGAAACCACGCTGAAAGTGTTGCTGAAACATAGAAACCTAAAATTGCTGGGGTTTAAAAAGATTTAAGATTGTGGGTAATCGAAACATCTAAACTATCAGTAAATATACCGAAAAAGATGTCTTCTGTCACTGTAACAAAGCTGTATGAACAACGGCTTCAGCTTAATGTCAGAAACAGCTTGAGAATGAGGGATTCCGGACTTTGCGAGCTATTAGCCTTCTGATTGTAAGTGAGTCAAACATTGTTGAATCCTCACTGCCAGGTCATTTGCAGTGGTCGGGGCTTGAGCTAATTGCTGAAGCTTTTCTACAACTTGAGAACCACCTTGTCGTAAGCAGTACATCGCTTGCCAACGTACCCGTTCATCGGGGTCTGCTGACAGCCACACAGTACCTTCGACCCCCAGTAGGTCTGGCATGTTCCCCAGCACAGCAGTAAGCTCTTGGCGTAAACGCGGGCTATTGTTGGCCGCCGGGTTTTGGATGTACTCAGCTAATAACTTGGCTACAGCAGGCTGTTGATCTTTCAACCGATCGAGCGACCTAATCGCCACCACCGCAGTTTCGACATCCGCTGACCACAAAACTTGCCGTAGATAATTAAGGCTAATTGGTAAATCGATCGAACCCCAGGCATAAACAATTTGTTTCCGTAGATCTACGGGACAAGTATTTTTTTGATAACAATCTCCGAGGGCGGTCGCTGCCGATTCGTTACCCATGCGTCCCAATGCTGCTGCCGCCGCCAGATACACCCCTGGATAAAGATCTTGCAACAAGGGGGCGAGTTGATCGGCCAACTGCATTGTCGTAGCTAAATTTGGTCTCATCCCCAAACTAATCACTGCCACTCGGCGCACGTTGCTATCTAAGTCTGCCAAAGCTGTTATTAGTAGCGA
>JANOXZ010000367.1:0-2507 GCA_031418695.1 Synechococcales cyanobacterium VAR_35_metabat_10 | reverse complement strand
CCCTAGCTCTACTATGACCCTGCGGATGGGCATTGAGCGCCGCCTGCGCGACGCGATTCCCGAAATTGAAGAAGTCGAACAAGTTTTCTAATTTTGTTGGAATTTAAAAAGCCGCTCTGCATATCAGGGCGGCTTTTTGATTAACGCTTTGGAGGCTCGATATTCACAAAAGGCAGTACCCCGTTGCCACCCATCATTGTTGGAAACTTGCCATCCCATTTCTCGATCGCTTGTTTTTGTAGCAACTCACTGTTCAAACTCTGTTTTAAGAGCTGCTGAGCAGTCGCGGTGCCCTTGGCTCGGTTCACTTCAGCTTCAGCCTGCTTCGATGCTTTCACTGCCTCATACTCAGCCTGCTTGGCTTCTTGTTCAGCAATTTGCTTTTGTTCGATCGACTTGGTAAAATCCGGCGAGAACGAGATTTTTACCAGCGAAACATCATCAACTTTAATATGATATTTAGTCAATCTCTTTTGAATGGCAGCATCTACCTCATTTTTCAATTCGGTGCGCTGTTTTAGAATTTCTTCGGCGTTTCGTTGAGGAGTGGTGGCCTTCAGCACTTCCGAAATAGCCGGAATAATAATGTTGGTTTGGACTACATCATTACTACCAACCTGTTGATATATATTGTTTGCTTTGAGGGGGTCGATGTGCCAATTGATCGAGGCATTTACATTCAGCGTCTGGAGGTCTTTGGTGCCAATATTGGTAACTACATCGGTTTTTTGAATTCTGGCATTCATTTTATGAATTCTGGTGTAAACCGGCAAAACAAAGTGAAAGCCCTCATCTAAGACTTTTTCTTGCACTTGCCCCAGATGCATAATTACTCCCCGTTCGCCCACATTAACGATGGTGAAGGGTTTAAAGATCCAAGCGAGAATTAGAAAGACAAATCCGCCACCCAAGTACAAGTATCGACTGCCAGTAAATTCAGAAGACATCACCATTACCTCAAATTATTTTGATAATGTTTACTTGGGTGATACTTGCTTAATTGTGCAAAAAATTAATAAGCTCCCAGATCTTTGCGCTAGAATTCATGAATGTTGCTAACCCCAAATTTATGCTTAATCGACATCTTAGTGTTTGTGGAATTTTGCTGATTGGAGTGATGGGCTGTACTGCTCGTGATAGTAGGGATCGATCGACAGAACCGTCTCTGGCTGGAATTCCGGCAACATCGCAGGAAACTATTGCGCCTCAAGATGCTCCAATACCAACGTTAGTTGCCAAACAAACTAGCGATCGGCGAACGGTAGCAGACTATTTTCTGGCGATGCCTGCCAAATATTTGGCTGATCTCGCCAATAAACCCATTAGTAACAGTAAACGTCAACAAATGTTGACTAGTGCCAAACGAGGTGAATCTGGTGGTGTTTATGATCTAAAAAATGGCTATCTATCCATGAACCGAGGCGGTGATACTTGCAATTTATATACGATCACTATCTTCAATCGACCCACCGGTACTCCCTTGGTTGCCAGCAATATTTCTTGCACAGTTGGAGATACAGTAGTAATTTTGGATCCAGCCCAAAACTGGAAAGATGTGACCAAGGCAGTCCTACCAGTAGATCTAACTCCTAGCCCTGATCTGAAATATACAGTTGCGGTAGTCTTACCTCGCACGGGTCGTAGTATTGAGGTATCGCATGAGAACGAGGATGGCAGCAAAAAGCCGATCGGTCGCTATCGGTTTGAGAATCAACGATTTGTTAAAGAGTAGTTAGTTTAATTGTTTTTCATTAAGTCCACATTACAGATTGCCTAAAATAGTATGTTTCTATACCATTCCGGCAATCGTAGCATCTATTTCATAAGCTGCGCAAGGTTAACACCTGAGGTGGGGTGGCATCTGGAGGATAGAGTAAGTCTACCTGCACCGATCGATTGCTCCGAGGTGGCAAAGTCAAAGTCACTAATGGACTACCTTGATCTCCACGTTTTTGGACTAAATGATAGTACTTGGTTTGCATGGTACCTTGGTCATTAGGATAACTAACTTTTACGGTGCCCCGAAAATGTACAGCGCGCGGTAATGGGTTAAGGAATCGCAAAACACCATCGATCGACTCTTGCTTCAACGGAGTTTGTAACCCCACTGTCACCTGTCTTGCTGTGGCGCTGGGATTAGATAGTGGTAGCTTCAAACTATAATGTACACCATAGTTACCGTGCGATTCATAGGCGGTATCGGGATAACGCACTGCCATTTTGGCTGATGCCACTTGCCCGGTGCCAAATTGACCACCTACTAAAGTCGAAATCCCCCAAGAGATGGCTTTGCCTGCTGCGGGAACTGTCAAATTTTGTTTGCCCAGATCAGTCAAGTTAGCTTGCCAGCGAGAGCCGATCGACACCCCGGCTACCCGGCCATAAGTAATGCCCCCAGGACTATTGGGGACTGTGGGTGCCACGTCACGCGGACTAGATAGTTCACCTTTGTTCAACAGGTTTTGCCATTCGGCCATAGTAGGCGCACGTTCTACACCGTTGGAACT
>JANOXZ010000366.1:0-3153 GCA_031418695.1 Synechococcales cyanobacterium VAR_35_metabat_10 | reverse complement strand
TGGATAATATAGAAGGTATGGCGATCGGTCCACCTTTACCTGGTGGTGGCAACATGTTACTAATGGTCAGCGACAATAATTTTAAGCGCCTTCAGGTAAATCAGGTTTTACTGTTTCGGTTACGGAGCTGAAGTGGTTCGGCTATTCTTAGAAGCCTGGATTTTCAATGAATCTATAGCTCCAAGACCGACCTCCATCACCTATTCGAGCCTGGATTTTAGATAGAGAGCAATGTTTTCCATAAAACTTCGATCCACTAGAGTCTGAATCCTAGGTGGTGGGCAGTGCTACAGTTTATTCTCTGACTACTCTCCGCTGGTATCAAAAATCAACATTTTATTCCGAGGCGATCTCTTTTGACTGGCTCTGCCCCTAAATCCCCATCTCCAGCCCCTTTACCTTTGGTAGAGACAGCTTTTTTATCTAGTGCCGCTTGTTTGATGTGGTTGATTAATTCCTATTTTTTGGGTGGCCAAGCCCTCAAGCCCTTTTTGGCTATGCCGATAATTCTGGTTTATTTGCGCTGGGGAAAACGGGCTGGTTGGATGTCGGTGGTGGTATCTAGTCTGTTGTTATCAGTGTTGATGGGACCCACTCGCAGTGTTCTATTTGCTGTGCCCTATGGTTTGATTGGTATACAGCTTGGGGCTTTTTGGCGGCGGGGTATTGGTTGGGGTTGGTCAATATTGGCTGGGGCAATTTTAGATTGCAGTGGCTTCTTTTTTCGGATTTGGTTGGCTTCTGCGATGCTGGGCGAAGACCTCTGGGGTCTGCTGACCGCTAGGGCAACGGATATTTTAAATTGGTTCTTAGATTTGTTCGGCATCTTGGCAGAACCGACTGTTTTGTCAGTTCAACTGGTGGCCTTTGGCATTTTATTCTTGAACAGCTTGCTGTCTCTGTTGATTACCCATTTGATGGCTTTGCTATTATTTGAACGCATCGGGGGTCCGATCCCCCGTCCTCCTGAATGGCTAGAAACCATGTTGGAGCTGTAAAGAAGATATTTAAAGAGATTTGTAGGGTGGGCAATGCCCACGGCTGGTAATTTGATGATTGTTGTACATACCCAATCCCAGCTTAGTCAGGCATGGTTAGATCAATACCGTCACCAGCGCCCACATTTTGCTTGTGTTTTGGGGTTTACGGCGACTTGTCGGATCCCCAATATTTCAGCGGCTGGCTTGACTCCCGCCGATCGAGAGCTGACTGCTTTGGCTGATGGCGAGTTTCTAAGCCGAGGCATACAACCCAGCTATCAATACCCCTTGCCGCCGTTGATTGCCGGGGCTTCGCCCGCGATTATTACCAAAGCCATTCTGTCAGCCTTAAATATCCCTATCACAATTCTGAACAGTGGCTTACCCCAAACACCCAGCTTTGACTGTGTTGATTTGGGTGGCCAACCAGCGGCTTGTCTTTCCACTGGTCAGGCCATGTCGATCGAGCTAGTTCAACATCTTTGGCAACAGGGGCTGGCCTGGGGCTCTAAGCTCATTGCCTCCGATCCCTACATTGTAATTGGTGAATGTGTGGTCGGTGGCACCACCACCGCTTTGGCCTTGTTGACTGGCTTGGGGATCAAGGCCGATGGCAAGGTGAACAGTAGCCATCCCCAATGTAATCATCAGCAAAAAAAACTTTTGGTAGAGCAAGGTCTCCAAAAAATGCCTCCTAATGCTACTCCCTGGGACATCGTGGCGGCGATCGGCGACCCAATGCAAGTCGTAGCAGCAGCGATGGCGGTAGCCGCTAGTGAGCAAGGAGGAGTGTTGTTGGCTGGCGGCACCCAAATGCTGGCAGTCTACACCCTCATATTAAAATTAGCCCCAGATTGTCATCTGGAGCGAATTGCAGTGGGTACCACTGGCTGGGTAACACAAGACCGTAGTGCCGATGCCGTGGGTTTGGCAGAGATCATTTCACCTGCAATGCTTTTTTCTGCCCAAATGCAGTTTGCCAATTCTGGCTACGAACAGTTGCAGGTGTACGATCGGGGTTTTGTCAAAGAAGGAGTGGGAGCTGGCGGGGCAGCAATCGCAGCGGCGCTCTACCAAGACTGGATTAGTAACGATGTCTTACATGCTACTGAAGAACTCCTATGCTTGATGCTCTAAGTCTATGATCTAATGAACACGCTGTCTGGCTAACAACTGTTCTTCGAGGGCTGCAATGCGAGAGTAGGCTACGGTGAGCTGGGCTGTTAGGCGCTGGATTTGCGACTGAGGTGACAGCGTGGTTTCTTGTTGGCGATAGCTGCTGGTTTCATTGTCAACCAATACATCTTGGTGAATCAACCAGTCGGCAGATTCTTGGATGTCAATTTTAGGAAAGTGTTGCTGGGGATGAGCTTTAGGTGCAACTTCCTGCCGGACATTCTCAGGCAACAAGTGCTGGTGCAGCCGATCCAGGATGTGATAGACATCGTCTACTCTGCTGGTGAGCAGCTCTATTTTTTTCTCTACTGGTTGTTTGTCTGTTGGTTGCATAGTCTAAATCTCTAGGTGGATGGCTTAGTGAATATTGAAATTAAGTCCCCGCCAAGTGCAAAATCTTTTGATTGGCCTGACTTTTGCTACCTGAGACACCAAAAAATATGGTAACTTTGGTTGGGAGCAACTAGGGATAGACGGTGATTGCCCAGCAATATAAATCGGTGTATGTGGGGTAAAGAATAAATGCTGAGTGCCGAAGACTTTTTTGCAGTCTGCGCTGGACAATGGCAAACTGATCGGATTTATCACTACCCCCTGCTGGGAGAAGTGGAGCGTTCTCATACTGAATTTAATGCAGAAACTTTAACTTCGGTGGAAAAACACCAAATTTCTTCATCTTTCATTCCCAGAGAGTTTTTTAAAAGTGATGATGCGATCAAGCATTCGTATGGTTTTGCGATTGCTTTTGATACTAAATCAGAAACTGGGGAAGAAGTTTCGATGCGGTTAAAGGCTCTGTTTGTACCCGATGCGATTATTACTTATCCAGATAAATTGCCAAAAGATCCTGCCGCCCCCGCATTACCATCGTCGGCAGAAGTTTCTGACAGTGCAGAAGTGATGCATGGCTTTTATTTGCGTGACCAAGGCTATTCCGAATCTGGGGCTATTACTGGGCGCTTTACTTATTTGCCCAGTCGTCAAGCCCTAGAAATGA
>JANOXZ010000365.1:0-5893 GCA_031418695.1 Synechococcales cyanobacterium VAR_35_metabat_10 | reverse complement strand
AAATCGTGTTACCTTCACCTCGCTCAAAGATTGAATTCAGCCGAAAAATAAGCGGACGATCGTGGTCGGCAACAGTTCGACCACTGTTTTCCCAATTATCTCGAACTAACATCTGTTGGTATTCCAATGCTAGTTCAGGATTATCATACCCAATTTTTTTAGTTTTGGGTGCGGCGAGTATTGCCTCTTCAAAGGTTTCATATACTCCCCAAAATCGACCATAACCATTAGTCTGAAATCGATGAAAGGCAACATATCGATAAATCTGTCGGATAATTGGAATCGGCTCGATCGATCTTTTCATGACTCCAACGCCATATCGATAAATTTGTCGAATAATTGGCATCAGCTCGCCCGATCTGCTCATAATTCTAAAGCCCCTTTTACTGCAACAGCTACTCGTTGGATTTGGGCATCTGTGATTGTTAGTCCACTAGGAATATAAAAGCCACGACGAGCAATTTTTTCAGCAACAGGACAAGTTACCCCCTCAAACAAGCCCATTTTTCTGAATACTGGCTGTTCGTGCATACACCAGAAAAATGGGCGCGTACCAATTTTATCTTCACTCAAACGTCTTGTTATCTCTACTGCATCAAAAGGGATGTCATCATTTAAGACTAATCCATATACCCAATAAATATTTTCTGCATAATCTGTTGTTGCAATGGGGATCTGGATGCCGGATGTATCTGCAAACAACTTTGTGTATTTTTCCCCCATCGATCGTTTGCGGACAACAAATTCATCGAGTCGTTCCAACTGAGCCACTCCTAGAGCTGCTTGTAAATTTGTCATTCGATAGTTCCAACCTAGTTCTTCATGAAAAAACCGCTGCTGTGGTTGAAAGCAAAGATTACGCAAAGAACGACAATGTTCTGCTAATTTTTCATCATCTGTAACCAACATTCCTCCTTCCCCAGTTGTAACGTGTTTGTTTGGGTAGAAACTAAATGTACTAATAGCTCCAAAACTACCACAAGGGAGATTGTGATAAGTCTGACCCAGCATTTCTGCGGCATCTTCAATGACTTGCAATCCATATTTATTGGCGATAGCTAATACTGAGTTCATATCTACAGGTAATCCATAGATATGGACAACCATAATAGCTTTTGTTTTTGGTGTAATTTTTGCCTCGATTTGACTGACATCCATATTCCAGGTGTCTGGATCGCAATCTACCACTACTGGAATCGCACCAGCTCGCACAATCGCCGCCGCACAGGAAATAATGGTGAATGTAGGGAGAATTACTTCATCTCCTTTGCCAATTCCGATTGCGGTAACGGCAAGATCGAGTGCAGCAGAACCATTACAAACAGCAATACCATATTTTCGATTTACCTTGGCAGCCATCTGCTCTTCAAACTTTTTGACAAATGCTCCTTCAGCAGAAATCCAACCTGTTTCGAGACAATCCAATAAGTATTTTTTTTCATTACCATTTAATAATGGTTCGTTTACTGGAATCGGATTCATAGTTTACTATACTCGACTAGCTTGACCTTCTCTGTGCTGACACTATTGAATTTAATTCGATCTTGTTCGCCAATATATGGACCTTGTTTAACCTCAATCATTTCAATCTCTTCAATTACCTCAAATCCATGTCCTCCATTTACCAAAAGAATGACATCACCGGATTCAAGCATATAACTTTCAATGTATTCTTGTTGGTAGCTGTAAAAATCTACGCGGAGCTTACCTTTTCTCAAAAACAGTACTTCTTGGGTAAATTGTACTTCACGCGGAACGTGATTATGAATATGGGGTTGAATGATTTTGCCAACGGGATGATTTATATATGCTAATTGTTGAGAGAATTCAGGTGGTGTGAAAAAATTAACTCCTGGTCGATCGAATCTAGAAGAAATAACCAATGCAATGAGTTGACCCTGGTAAGTGATTTGCTCGATCATAATAGAATAAAAATGAAGTAAAAGTATGGTTTAATGATTTTAATTTATCAGTTAATTCAGGGTTTAAATCTATTTTATCCTCGTAATAACTTTGTCAAAACTGGTTTTTAATTCACGCACAATTACTAGGTTTTGAATAAATTATACCGTAAAAAATTCTTTATCCTGAGATTTTCTTCGTAATGGAAAGAATGTGCAAAAATAAATGTTGAAGACAAAATTATCACTACAAGCGTCAAGATGATTGCTGGGGAACCACTGAAGTCGAAAAAGAAGATTATTGATGACCAGGAGAATAAAAAGCCAGTTATTAAAGTGAGATTTTTTAGTAAATACAAGTCTTCGATCTTGAATGTGTTAACTTCTGAATATACAAATAGTAACACTTCAATAATACTGCTGAGTACATAACTTAACATAAAGCCTAACGCACCATATTTGGGAATCAGTGCAATTGCCGTCAAAACCCATGCAAAAGCTGCCGTAGCACTAATCCAACCGATCGAGATCGTCTTTCCTGCTACCGTCAAATATTGAATTAAGACAGAGCTGATTCCTGTCAACACACTCGACCATAGAAATAACCAAGCGAGGATAATCGCTGGTTGGTAACTGGGGCCAAACAGCCAAATCATCAGATCGGGTAAAAACAAGCAAATTATACTTGTTGAAAGTAACAGAAAAATCCATACAATTCTTAAATGTACAGATTTTAAGTATTCAGAGCTAGATCCAGTTTCAATACTAGCTGACAAATGTGAGATCGCCGATGGAGCTGTTGATAATGGGATGAAACCGACCAATGATGCCATCATTTTAGCCGATCGGATGTAACCCAGACTTTCTACACCACTATAGTTACTCACCAATCCCATTAGTGGTAAGTCGATCGAACTATATAAAAGGTGTGTCCCCAAATAATATGGCAAACTAAATTTAAGGATAGAGTACATTTCCGACCTGAAATGGTCTATTCGCAGGTAAATTCCGTTAACTTTTAAAATTGGCTTGACAATGATGTAACTCCAAATAATCTGACAAAATGTTGAAATAACTAATCCAGCAATCGCACCTTGCAGCCCAAAATACCATGCAGATATTACTGTAATAATATTGCTAAAAATTAATCCTAAAGATGAACGAACTGCATAAGCTCGAAAGTTTTGCAATCCTGCCAAAAAAAGCAGTGGAACAGTCCCGAGTGGTTGCAACAATGCAACTATACCAGCTACTCCCAGCCAATCTGCCATACCTGGTTCTACTAGCCAAGAATCGGCTAAAGCTTGGCGAAAACATAAAATCCCGAAGCTTGTAATAGCAGAAGTAAGACAAGTAAGCGCAAGACTAACGCCGAATAATCTGCCAACAGCCTCTGTCCCAATTGTTTGATGTTTGGCTCCATTGCGTTGTAGGGCAATTTCTATCCCCAATCCTGAAAATCCTTGAACTGTTTGTGCTAATGAGATCACAATATTATAGATACCTAAGGATTTTGGACCTAGTAATCTAGCTAGTATGGGCAAAGCCAAAGCACTTGTTAATCTGGAAACAATACTAGCGAAGCTTAACCAAGCATTGCTCTTAATTAATTCAGTAATTTCACTCATCTTTAAAATATCGATCGATGCGAAAAGCGATCCTGAGTAAATTATGTTTCGACGGCTAAGTTGAAAGATAAAATCTTGCAATTATGCAAAAAGCACAAAATTTAATTTATGGGCACAAAAAATTGCTCTAGCTCAAAAGCTAGTACCGAGCAGCGTAAATTCTGATACTGTATTTTAACTCAAGAGCTAGTGTCGAGCAGCGTAAATTCTAATACTATTTTGGGAATAAATGGAAAATGGGAGCACCTTTTCAAGACAGATAGGGTTCTCAAATAGGATTGCTAGATCCAGCCGCATCCTACCCCTGTGGACGATAACTTTGGATTTGCTTACCATCGGCACCATAGACCTCTAATGGTAATTTCACATTATCACTAATCGTCTGAAGGGCATTGCCGAGAGTGCTGACATGGTTGACGATGCCCATTTTGGCATTGCTATCGCCCTGAAGCGAGGCTGATTGGGCAGTCTGCATCACAGTTTGAGTATACAGCGGCATCAATCGGACAGTGATGCCTTTAGCTGTCACCGTGTAGCTGCATCTTTGGGGTGTACCCGCGCAAGTTTCTTGCAGATCTTTATTAGCTAGGGCGATTTTCTGACTGGTTTTGAGTTGTTCTTCAGCCTGTTGAAAGCTCTTCGTATACTCAAACACCAATGGTTTAGCCTGACTATAGACAGCACTATTTTGGGGAATGCTCTGAATTGCGACTACCGACTGATTCCATTGCGCGACGGCTTCAGTGAACTGGTTATTCTTCTGCGCTAGTTTGGCAGATTTAGCTAGTTCGACAGCATTATTGTAGTTTTGGGTGGCTTTGTCCTCTTCTTGGACTTTCTCGGTGGCAGTGGCGATTTGGGGCTGAGCCGATTTGAGCAGGGTTTGAGCTTGGGCGTAGACAGTAGTTGTGGAGGGAATGCTACTGAGTGAGTCACTGACTTTATCCCACTGGGTTTTAACACCTCGCCATTCTGTCAGGGATTTCGCCGCAGCTTGAGATTGAGTTGCGGATTTGATGCCTTCGGCGGCAGATTTGAGTTTCTCTTCTGAGGTAGTTTCGATGCCAATCCGCCGTTGGATGTCGGCGAGTTTGCCTTGATAATCGGTAAGTTTTTGCTGGGCGAGGGGATAAACCTTGCTGCTACTAGGGACTTTTCCGAGTGCAGCGATCGATTCTGTCCACATTTGTCTACTTTCTTCCCATTTTGCCAAGGGAATCGGTGGATTTTTGACGATACTTGCGGCGCGATAAGCTTTATTCATTGCAGCAACGGTAGTATCTAGTTGCTCGACTTGTGGTGCTGTGACTTGGAGGGATTGCTGCGCGGCACTGTGACTGCCAGCCCAAGCGGGAATGGCGTTGAGATTGTCTACACTCTGATGTAGTTGCTGTTGCGCCGTCAAAATCTCTCTCCCCGTTGCCGCTGGATTGTTGACGGTGGCAAAAGATGTCTGAGCTAACTGAGTTGCGGTAGTCAACTCGGTACAGACTGACTGAAGTACACAGGGACGCGTACCCATATAAGCGGCTCCACTCCCGATCGCCAGCGCGCCCAAACCACCGAGAATGGGTATGAGTTTATGGCGTGGCTTCGCAGCACGCGGATAGATCGTCGAATCGCGCTCGAAACTAGTACCGAAAGAATTCTCAATGTCGGAGACAAAAGCGTCAGTATCGATTTTGACGATCCGATCTTCTGGTTCTTCAAATCGCTCGTGTTCGTCATCCAATGAGACAACCCCTTGGGTGACAGTGGGAGGCTGGGGCTGCCCTCTCTCGACTTCAATCTGCTGCGGCTTGCCCGGTTTGATTCCACTGAGGTCGCTTTCTAAAGCTATTTGGTCTTCGCTCATGCCGGTCATTGCTGGGGCTGCTTCCCCTGGTACGATTTTCTGAACGAGTGGATAGACAGTAAAGCTCTGCTGACTATAAGGACGTTGATTCCCCTCCGCTCGCAGATACAATTTTACAGCCAAGGGGGTCTTTGGTTCTTCGGCTTGTAAGGCTCGTTCTAAGACCCTAAAGGTGTCAGGGATATCTAATACCACGTCAGCGGGGTGTTGCGCGAGTACCCAGAGGGTCTCATCTTTGTACAAACACTGGACTCGGAACGGGATAATCCGCCCCAAGTGGGCGTGGAGAGAGTTTTGCAGAAAACACTCTAAAATCTTGAGGTCATCCAGTCGCGTAGCTGAGTGCATATGTTAACCGAAACTTATCGGCGAAAGTCAATTTTGTTGACAGTTGAAAGTTGCTAGATCGATATAGTTTGAATTCTACCAGATTCCGATCGATAGATCTCGTCTTTGAGTTTATCGATCGAATTTAGGGCGGGTAGATGCCGAGTACCCGATCGAAAAAG
>JANOXZ010000364.1:0-11566 GCA_031418695.1 Synechococcales cyanobacterium VAR_35_metabat_10 | reverse complement strand
CCTGATTATCAGGAGGAATCGCCTGAAGCTTGCCAAATGGCGCACTAGTCCAATCACAAGCTCCAATAATCACCGGGATTACCTTCGCCGTCCCAGCCTCATGCCGAGCCAAAGCCCGAGTCATCTCAATACCATAGCAGTAGTCAGAATCAATAAAATCGGCACTCACCAACAGCAAAATAATCGCCGCCTGCTCTAAGTTTTGGTTAATCTCTTGTGCCCACTCCAAACCAGCATCAATATCTCGATCGTGCCAAAGTTTAATGAGATTATTGCGCACTAAACCACTGAGATGTTTACCCAGCTCCTTTCTCAAATCATCATCTTGGTGAGAATACGACAGAAATACTTTAATCGGCTCATTCATCTGGTCAGAGATATTTCAGAACTGGTGTACATTACATCATAGTACCCCCGATAATCAATACCAACATGCCCTATAGCCAATTCACCACGATCGGCAAAGTCAAAACCGCCTTTGGAATCACCGTTGTAGAAGGAGATCGATTCTTCCCCGAAATCCCCCAACTTACACCATCTAGTGTCCTGTTAGGCTCCCTTGCCGAAAGCCTGCCGATCGTCTCTACTTCTGGCAGTGAAAAAGCCCGCTCCGAAGGCATCATTTATCCTGTTCTGTTAGAAGTTCGTCGCCTGTTAGAACGGCGCACCAGCCTATTCTCAGGTGAAAGCTTTGATATAGACGAAGCTGTCGGACTCAACGGCCAATGTGACTTTTTGATTACTCGATCGACCGAAGTTTTAGAAATCGAGTCGCCTGTAGTGGTGTTAATTGAAGCCAAAAAAACCGATCTCAAAACAGGTATCGGACAATGTCTGGCTGAAATGGTTGCCGCCCAAAGGTTTAACGAAGCAGCTAACAACCAAATCTCAACTATTTATGGCTGTGTGAGTAATGGATTACAGTGGCAGTTCTTGAAGTTAAATGGTAAAAATGCCTCGATCGATCTCACCGTTTACGCTTTATCACCAGTCGATCGAATCTTAGGATTTCTCGGTTGGATGGCAGAATCTGGATAATTGAGGCACAACATGTATCACAATCACCACAGCCCGGATTTCCTCTGGATCAAGGTTCCCAACTTCTGAAGACTCTATCAGCGGTCGCAGCTTGTTTAACACCAATGTTACTCCACTCATTTCCATAATTTTATGATATCTGAGAATCCGAACAGAAGTCCGACTTCTCGCATCCCAGCCGCTAATCCAGAAGTCGGACTTCTGTTCAAGGAATTTTGGGAATCGATCGCTTACTTCGACATAGCTCAGCACGAGTCGCTTGCACCAAAGGTGATCGCCGTCCCCAGCAGTGCGTTATCCTGACATAGACTTCCCTGATCTGCCACCCCATGCGCTCTACCTTTTGGATCGTTGCCCTCATTAACTTTATTAATGCCCTGAGCTTCACCATCCTGATTCCCACCATCTATATCTACGGCAAACAGTTCCACCTCAACGAATTTGAAACCAGCCTGCTGTTCTCGATCTACTCGATCGCCCAATTTTTTGCTACCCCCATTATCGGCAAACTCTCCGATCGATTCGGTCGCAAACCCCTGCTGATCATCAGCCTCATGGGTACCGTCATCGCCAACACCCTCGCAGGCACCGCCACCACCGCAGGCATGTTATTCTTCGCCCGCTTCCTCGATGGCATCACCGGTGGCAACGTCTCCGTCGCCCAAGCCATTATCACCGACATCACCGCCCCCGAAGATCGAGTCAAGGGATTTGGAGTCTTTGGAGCAGCACTGGGTCTAGGTTTCGTAGTTGGTCCAATTTTGAGTTTAATTGCCCAACAGCGATCGATCGGCACCTCCTTCTTGGCTTCCGCAGGTATTGCTGTAGTCGCATTGACTCTAACTATCTTGCGTTTACCAGAAACATTACCAGCCGCCAAAAGACAAATTGGGTCATTGTTTGATCTGGGTTTAGATAAACTAATTTCGGGCTTGCGAATTCCCGGTGTAGGCATTTTGGTGATCTTGAACTTCTTGACCGGCACCACTTTCACAATGTTCACCTTTGCCTTCCAACCCTATTACTTAAAAGTATTAGGACAAGACAGTAAATCTTTGACTATCTTGTTTTTTGCCTTTGGTATTTTGGGTGTATTGATGCAAACCAAAGGTCTGAAGATTTTGACCGAACAATTCAAAGTTAGCACCGTGCGCATCTTATTTCTGGGGCTATTTTTCCGCAGTCTGTGCTTCGGAATGATGCCAATTATTCCCGTTTTAAGCTATTTCGTAGTGATCGGAATGCTGTTTGCGATATTTAACTCCTTAGTGCAACCAACAATTAGCTCCTTGGTTTCACTTAATACCCAACCCGGAGAACAGGGAATGACCGCTGGTTTAAATGCTTCTTACTTGAGTATTTCCAACGGCATTGGGCCAGTAGTGGCTGGTTTAATGATCGACCAACGAACTACCAAATTAGCTGAAGTGGCCGAGTTAGCAGGACAAAAAGTTAATCCCCTAAATTATAGTAGCTATGCCTATCCACTATATGCAGCGGGGATTTTGACTTTCTTGGTATTGATATTGGCTGTTCGATCGCAGCAACAATATGCCCCCAAGCCATCTGAATAACAAAGTATTCTCAAGCTAAAAATCAGGGAAATTAGAAACAGCAGCCAGCTTAGGTTCTGCGATCACCGCTGGTACATCACCAACAATTGGGGGTACATCCAAATTGATCGCCCCCAAGCCACCGGTACGGAAATTGTTTAACAAGTTATGAGCACTGCGTTCCATATCTCCTAAATACTGTTTGTCAGCGATCGCCCGAATATAATCTTCCCCAGTCATAGTCAGTGGGTCAATATCATACTTAGAAATCAAGTTTTGGCCATACCCCAGATCTTTAATGAGTTCCACCATGGCTGCTGTAACTCGCTGCCGATCGTAGCTGGCCTCACCAATATCGTCACAAATTGCTAGCTTGATGGCGGCTGCTTGGTTATTCAAGCGTCCTGGAATAATCCCTGGCGCATCCAGCAACTCTAACTCCTCAGAAATCCGCACCCAGCGCAGTTGTCTGGTGACTCCCGGCTTGCGGGCACTCTCTACAATCCTCTTTTTCAGCAACCGATTGATCAACGCCGACTTACCCACGTTGGGATAGCCAATTACTACTGCCCGTACCGCACGCGGTAACATCCCTCGCTCTCCGCGCCGTTGATTGATGGCAATCCCGGCCACCTGCGCCGCCTTCATAATTGCCGCTACCCCATTACCTTCCCGCGCATCCGAAAAATATATCGTTTGCCCCTGAGATTTAAACCACTGAGTCCAGGCCAGCCGCACCTCTGGCGTAATCATATCCACCCGGTTGAAAATCAGCAGGTGCATCTTGTTGCCAATCCAAGTTTCCACAAACGGGTGATGGGTAGCCAAAGGAATCCGTGCATCTCGCACCTCTAACACCACATCAACTTTTTTGAGCTGCTCTTGTAACTGCCGCTGTGCTCTGGCAATATGTCCTGGATACCAATGAATTTCTGGCGTACTCACAGCTTTAGCCTCCCAGCAATTTCTGTTTGATGGCTAGCTTGCCATTCCTGCAATAGTCATTCTACAGCGCTAAATACCAGGCTACAAAAGAAAAATTTATACATAAACAAATAGAGGCGGCACATCAGCCACCTCCAAACAGAATTACGCAACTCGGTATATTTGAATCTATCACTGACCAAAGAATTAAACTGTAGCCAAAGATAGTTTCTGACTAGCTTCTAGCACTGCTTGCCGCGCCCATACATCCATGGCAATAATATCGGCCAAAGCAGGATTTTGATTGTTGTCAGCACTATGTCGATCGCATACCTGTTCAATTAACTGGGGAATCGCCAAGAACGGAATCTTTTCATCTAAGAACAACGCCACTGCTTGTTCATTAGCCCCATTTAACACCGCAGGCATGGTACCACCCGCTCTGCCCGCTGCATAGGCCAAATTAATGCAAGGATACTTCACTCGATCGGGTTCTCTAAAGGTCAGATCTCCAGCTTTCACTAAATCTAACTGCGGCCAATCGGTAGCAATTCGCTCTGGCCAAGACATGGCATAGAGCAGCGGTAAACGCATATCTGCCCAGCCAAGCTGCGCTAACACCGAGGTATCTTGCATTTCAATCAAGGAGTGAATAATACTCTGGGGATGAATCACGATATCAATGTCGTCATAGCCTAGGCCAAATAGATAATGAGCTTCAATAACTTCCAAGCCCTTATTCATTAAAGTGGCTGAATCGATCGTGATTTTTTTGCCCATCGACCAGTTCGGATGCTTTAAGGCATCAGCGATCGTCACATGCTGAAGCTTCTCCGCTGGCCAATCGCGAAACGAACCACCAGAAGCCGTCAAAATAATCCGGCGCAGACCACCAGCGGGCACACCTTGTAAACACTGAAAAATTGCCGAATGCTCAGAATCTGCTGGTAACAGCTTCACACCATGCTTTGCCACCAGCGGTAGCACCACCGGGCCACCAGCAATCAAAGTCTCTTTATTGGCCAAAGCAATATCTTTACCAGCTTCGATCGCCGCCAAAGTCGGTAACAATCCCGCACAACCCACAATCCCTGTCACCACGCTCTGGGCATCACCATAGCGAGCAACTTCTACTAAGCCCTCATCCCCAGCCACAACTTCTGGACGGTAATCTAGGCCGCTCAGCGCCTCTTTTAGCTCCCCAAACTTAGCTTGGTTGGCAATCGCCACAATTTGGGGGCGAAATTCTTGCACCTGCTGCGCCAGCAGTTCCACATTATTCCCAGCGGCCAAACCTACCAAGCGAAAGCGATCGGGGTGTTCACGGACGATATCTAGAGTTTGGGTGCCGATCGATCCGGTGGATCCGAGGAGGGTTATCGCTTTCACAGTTTTTGCCAGGAGAGTTTACATAATGTTACCAAAGACTGCGATGAATACCTAACCTTTTCTTACGGACAAAAGGAATAATTTAGGCTATTCTCCTGAATATCTGGTAAACAATTTCGTGGATTAGCGCAAGCTAACAAGATTACTATGTGGAACCCAGTAAAGTACGTCCAAAATTCTGAAGTTCAGCAGAATTGGGCAAAAGATTTACTAGATGAAGTGCAAAAACGTGGCGATGAAGCAATTCTAGACGTGGGCTGTGGCAATGGCAAAATCACGGCTGATTTTGCCAAGATGCTTCCCGATAGTCGGATCGTAGGTGTAGATAGTTCGGCAGAAATGATCGCTTATGCCAATCGCACTTATCCAAATACTATCTACCCCAATCTTTTGTTCAATCAAGTCGATGCTCGACCGCTGCATTTTCAAGAAGAATTTGATCTGTGTTTTTCTAATGCAACTTTAAATTGGGTTAATAACCACCAAGATTTTTTGAATGAAGCCAGTCAGGTATGTCAATATGGTAAAGCTAGAAGCCAGTCTCTTGAAGTACTAAGACTAGCTGATTTTCTTAATGAAAACACGACCAATTTTGACTGTCTTTCAGAATAGAATATGAACAAATCTCTACCAGATAATTTCGCCTGTTAGTCAACACTAACAAAAAATATGATCATGACCTGGAATCCAGCAGAATATGCTCAAAACTCTGATGCTCAACAAAGTTGGGCTAGAGATTTATTGAATGAGGTCAAGCTTCAAGGCAATGAAGCGATTTTAGATGTGGGCTGTGGCGATGGCAAAATCACGGCGGATTTTGCTAAAACTCTCCCCAAAAGTCGGGTGGTAGGTATTGATAATTCAGCGGAAATGGTTGAATATGCTACTCGTAACTATCCTCGCAGCATTTATCCCAATCTTTCTTTCGAGCAAGTTGATGCTCGATCTTTACATTTTCAGGAAGAATTTGATCTCTGTTTTTCCAATGCTGCCCTACATTGGGTGGATGATCATCAAGCCTTTTTGCGCGGCGCTAGCCAAGTACTTCGCAGTGGCGGCAGGCTAGTGGTGTCTTGTGGTGGCGAGGGCAACGCCGCAGAGGTTTTACGAATTTTTGCCGAGTTGATAGCACTAGCAAAATGGCAACCATATTTTCATAATTTCCGTAGTGCCTATTCTTTTTATAGTGACACCGATTATTCGGTGTGGCTGGTCGAAACCCGTTTTAAAGTTGAGCAGCTCAGACTAGCACCCAAAGATATGACCCATCAAGGTCGCACTGGGCTAAGCAATTGGATTCGCACCACATGGATGCCGTTTACTCACTGTGTGCCGATCGAACAACGAGATGATTTTATCGATCATTTTGTTGATAAATACCTAGAGGCACACCCCCTAGACCAATGGGGCTATGCCCATGTGGCGATGGTGCGCCTCGAAGCCAATTTGGTGAAGTATTAATTATTTGGCTCGTTTATAAAAAGGCTTTTTCACTACCCGCGCTGGGTATTGCTGTCCTCTGATTTCGATCGATAATTCTTGACCCAGTTTACTCAAGGCTGTTGGTACGTAGCCGAGGGCGATCGGCATACCCAAAGTAGGCGAAAGAGTACCACTGGTAACGATACCTACTTGCTGACCCTGATGATAAATTGGGTAATCGTGCCGTGCAATATGTCGCCCATCTAGTTCTAGTCCTACTATCTTTCGCTGTAAGCCTTGTTCCTTAGCAGCAACCAACACCTCCCGACCAATAAAATTGGGTTTGTCTAAATGCACTAGCCAATTCAAACCGGCTTCTAAAGGATTAATGCTGCTGCTTAATTCTTGACCATAAAGACACATAGCTGCCTCTAAACGCAGGGTATCGCGCGCACCCAATCCACAAGGAGTCACACCAGCAGCGACCAGCTCTTGCCACAATTTCACTGCTGCCGCAGGAGGTAACATTACTTCGCAGCCATCCTCACCGGTATAGCCAGTACGAGCAATAAAAGCCTCAGTTCCATAGACCTGAGCACGGCAGTGACCAAAGTTTGGTAAATGATCGATCGAACCATCCACAAAGCCCTGCAAAATATTTACTGCCTGGGGGCCTTGGACAGCGATCAAGGCCAAATCAGCCGACAGATCTTGAATATCAGGAATATATGAACGCAGCCATTGTAGATCAGCTTCTCTAGTGCCAGCATTCACAATCAAAGTTACTTGGCCAGCCGCTTCCAGGTAAACAATAATATCGTCAATCACCCCGGCTTGCTCGTTCAGTAAAACGGTGTATTGAGCCTGTCCAACTTGCAGCCGACTCAAATCGGAAGGCACTAGCTGTTGCAATAAGCTAATGGAATTGGCATCTGGCGAGAAAAATTTCCCCATATGAGAAATATCAAACATCCCAGCCCGGTTGCGCACGGCCTGATGTTCGTTGGTCAAGCCGCTAAACTGTACCGGCATCTCCCAACCAGCAAAAGCAGTCATTCTGCCCTTAAGTTCGATCGATTGTTGATAAAGAGGGGTGCGCTGGAGTTCGCTCATGACATTTCAGAAAAAAGACTCCGCCAATTATGACATTGATGCTGTCGATCTCACTAGATTGCCTGATACCAGGTTTAAGCGGGCAGCTTTTTCTTAAAGGCGGTGCGGGTTTCCCAGTTACACAAACACCACAGACTTAAAGCTCCGGGCAAAAAGAAGAGAATGCTCATAATGTAGACAACCGAAAGACCTACGGCCATTTGCCAAGCGCGTTGCCGCAGGCGCAATAACTCCACAGCCAAAGCCTCAACCACCAGTCCACCAATGCTAATACCAGCAATCAGCCACAAAATGCGCACGGTTTCTTGCCAAGAGACGCGGGTAAATTGACCACTCAAAACATGCTTCACTACGCCATTGGCATCCTGAAAAATCATCGCCACAAAGACATAGAGATAAATAGCTTGACCCACTGGCCAGCTCAGTTTACCAATTTTATCTAAGTACCAAAGACCAGCAATGATCACAACCAAGGCCAAAGCATTCCACCAAAAGCTCTGATTAATCACGATCTGAGCAGAGTCTTTCAGGGCGCTGGACATGGTCAAAAAGGCCAAGATAATCGGCACCGATCGCAGTGTCCAAATGGCAATCGTGAGGGTGGCAGGAATTTTAGGCATGAGGAAATCACGGAGATGCGACCCCCATATTTTCTGGACTTATAACCCGGAATCCGGAATATTTCTTGGAGATCAATGATGTTTAGGACGGTGGGTGAGTAGGTACCAAAGCATAACTACGTTTATAACAAATACAATGACTTTAAGCGGCGAAAGCCAATGAATAAGCTCATGATATTAATAAATTATTGTTTTTGCTTATCCATAAGATAAAATGAAATCTGAGTCTAGAAAAAATAACACTGGGAAAAGAACATGCAAAATTTAATGCCTCGAATTAGTTTATTTTCTATGACCAGTCTAGTCGTAATTTCATTATCGGGCTGCGGAGTGAGCAAGATTCAAGAATGCAACAGCATGGGAAAAGTAGTCAAAGATAATAAAACTGCTGTAGACAAGATTGAAACCGCTACTGAATCTAAAAATTCAGACAATATAATTCAGTCTCTTCTATCTACAAGTACCGAAGTAGACAAGCTGAGCAAGGAAATGCAGGGTTTAGAAATCAAGGATGAAAAGCTAGTAAACTTACAGTCACAATTTGCCAAACTTTACCAAGACAACAGCAAAGGGTTAACTGATACAGCTAAAGGCTTACAGACCAAGAATAAGCCGATGACAAATGCAGCCATAGCAAAAATGCAGGAAGGTGATAAGCAAGAAGTCATTATGATTAAAAGTTTTAATACATATTGCGGATGGAGTGGAAAAGAATCTAAAGCTGAAACAGCAGCACCTGCTCAGAAAAAATAGTTGTATTGGCCACATAAAATCAACTGAACCTACGGCGATCAAACCCATATTTTCTGCTAAATTAAAAAGGACTTTGGGTATAAGGAGTTACGGAGACATTGAACGCTGCCGAACAAGCCACCAACCTCATCCTTGCCGGGAAAATCGCCTCAGTCGTCAGCCTGTTTCGATCGGAGTTTCCCGATGCACGAGTAGATCTACGCCCCTGGTCAAGAGATCGGGACACCGCCGAGTTAGTCGATCCCGACTCGATCGACATCGCCTTTCACTTCCCCGGCTGGAGCCGCCGCTGGCAAAGCCGCAGTATTTTGCTGCAACTGCGCTTCTATGGCGAACCAGAATCACGCAAACTCATCGGTCTCGAAGCCGCCGGGTTCGACTACCGAGGCAAACAGTGGCGACTCTCCACCATCGAACAATGGCAAGTGGAAGGCGAAGTTCAACCTGCCCCCGAACGTGCCGAGCAGCTTCGTCAATACTGCCGCCAAGTCTTTGAAGTGTTCCAGCCTACAGCGCCAGAAAATGCCTAATGCGGTAAAATTGCCTTGATTGTAAGCAGGCGGGGAAAATGGCGGAATCGATCGATTGGGCGAGATTGCAAAAAGCACTGGCAGTAGAAGCCCAGTATGGGTTGACCGACCTGGTTGGCCAGCGCTACCGCTTCAGCGAGTTCTTTTCCCTCACCCTCAACAAACCTCCCGCTGCCCTCAGCACCAGTGACCAACAACAGTGGCGCGCCCTCGCCAGCGAATTTGATGGCTACATGAAGCTTTTAGCCGTCGATCGTAAGCAGCTCTTGGCCAGAACCGAAAAACTTCTCAACGCTTCTCAAAGCACCATTGCCCAACTAGTCCAAAATCCTCAAGCAGCCTTAGAACAACGCCAGAAACTACAAATCGCCCCGATCGTCTCCGAAACCAAACCAGAATCCGCTACGGCAATTATTGGCCTCGATCGACCGATCAAAGACCTCCCCAAACTAGGTAGTAAAACCGCCGACAGCTTAGCTAAACTGGGCTTATACTTCGTCAAAGACCTGCTGTTTTACTACCCCCGCGACTATATTGACTATGCTCAACAGGCCGATATTCGATCGCTCACCGAAGGCCAAACTGTCACATTAGTTGGCAAAGTAAAACGCTGCAACTGCTTCACCACCCCCAAAAACCAAAAGCTCACCATCTTTGAACTAGTTCTGAGCGACCCCACCGGCCAAATTCGTCTAGGGCGCTTCTATGCAGGCAGTCGCTACAACAATCGGGGCTGGCAAGAATCTATGAAAAAACGCTTTTCGCCAGGAGTCTTGGTGGCAGCCTCGGGACTGGTGAAAAACCAAGGGAAATATGGACTCACCCTCGATAACCCCGAAATGGAAGTACTCGGTGATGGTGAAGAAACACCGTCTTCTCTGCGAGTAGGCCGCATTCTGCCGGTGTATCCGCTGACTGAAGGGATTAGCGCTGAGTTAATCCGCCGATCCATGATGGCTGCCTTGCCTTCGGCTCAACTCCTGAGCGAAACCTTGCCGCTGGACTTACGAGAAAAATATCATTTAGCCGAGTTAGCTAGTTCGATCGCCAATATTCATTTCCCTGATGACACAGCCGCCAAAGACAGTGCCCGCCGTCGCTTAGTATTTGATGAATTTTTCTATCTCCAACTGGGGTTTTTATATCGCCGCCAAAAGCTGCGCCAAAAAACCACTGTCACTGTCAAAATTCCCGAAAATTCGCTGTTAGACAAGCTGCGCCAGATGCTGCCTTTTAAATTAACTAATGCTCAAGAAAGAGTAGTCGGCGAAATTTTGCAAGATCTCCAGCGACCAAACCCCATGAATCGCATGGTGCAGGGTGATGTGGGTTCTGGGAAAACACTGGTAGCGGTAATGGCTATCCTGGCAGCGATTCAATCTGGCTATCAAACAGCGCTGATGGCTCCTACTGAAGTTTTGGCCGAGCAGCATTACCGCAAATTAGCGGGCTGGTTCACCATGTTGCATTTGCCGATCGAACTACTTACTGGCTCTACTAAAGCCGCTAAACGCAAAAAGATTTATCGGGAACTAGAAACCGGCGAATTGTCGATTATTGTTGGCACCCATGCCCTGATTCAAGATAAGGTGAACTTCGATCGCTTAGGTTTAGTAGTGATCGATGAGCAACATCGTTTCGGCGTTTATCAACGTGCCACGCTTCAACAAAAAGGCATCGAGCCTCACGTGTTAACTATGACCGCGACACCCATCCCCCGCACCCTAGCACTGACCCTTCATGGAGATTTAGATGTCAGCCAAATCGACGAAATGCCCGCTGGTCGCCAACCGATTCAAACCAATATCCTGGGTGGCAAAGAGCGCCGTCAGGCTTACGAACTAATGAAACGAGAAATCGCTAAAGGACAACAGGTCTATATTGTTTTGCCCTTGGTAGAAGACTCTGAAAAGTTAGATTTAAAATCAGCTATAGCTGAACATGAGCGGCTATCCACCACTATTTTTACTGAGTTCAAAGTAGGATTACTCCATGGCCGGATGACTTCCGCCGAAAAAGATGCAGCAATTACGGCTTTTCGGGATAACGAAACCCAGATTTTAGTCGCCACTACAGTTATTGAGGTTGGGGTAGATGTACCAAATGCGACAGTGATGGCGATCGAGAATGCGGAACGCTTTGGCTTAGCGCAACTCCATCAACTACGTGGTCGAGTCGGTCGAGGCAGCATTCAGTCTTTTTGTTTATTGATGAGCAGCAGCAA
>JANOXZ010000363.1:0-2998 GCA_031418695.1 Synechococcales cyanobacterium VAR_35_metabat_10 | reverse complement strand
CGGCCTCCAAACCCAACCTAATCACCGACTGCCGCTCTTCAGGGTAGTAATGCTCCGACTCCAAATACAAGTGGTCATCATTCAAATTGAAGGTGCGTAGATACAGATGCGCCCACAACTCATCATCAATCACCGGCTCTTCCTCCGGTAAATAAGCCGCCGCAATCTCAGCCAGAACGATTTCAGCCTTCGATCGAAAGATCTCACCAATTTCCCCGATCGCTCGCGCACCATCAATCAAATCCAAGCCGTCCAGGTGGGCGCAAAGCAGCACCATATCCGCAGTAGCCGGTGCCGCCTGAGCAACCGCGAAAATCTGCCACAAATCCAGCTCTAATTGTTGGTGTAGCTCGACTTGAGGTTTCTTTCGCATAACGGACAGGGACGAATAGGACACAGACTAGGATGTAGCTCGACTTTGCTGGCGAACTTACTCAGCTCCACCTCCAGCTCGATCGAACAAGCACTCAAGATTTCCTTCATCACTCCCACCACCTGAGCCGGAGACAGGCCAAGGCAGTGCATAGGTTTTACGTCCAGCACCTTCCTGTTGCCTTGCCAGACTTCAGCAGCGATCGCGTGAACCGGGGCATCCTGGCGCTCACGATAGAAGATGATGCTGGCAGCAGTGCCGATGGGGTGTGTAGAGATCGAAATAGATCTGGATCCAAATCTATTTCGATCTCTACATTCCCTATGATGACCCGGGCGACTCCTGCCAAATCGCAGAGTACCATGCAGCTTGGGTCATGGAGTCCGACAGCTCCACCATCTACCTTGCTCTCTCAGACTGCCACCCTGAGTACTGCGATTCTAAGGTTCTTCGGCGGGCTAGCGTTGGGGACATTGAAGCCCTTGCCGGTGAGCTGCCGATGCTGCCTGAGCGGAGTCATCGCCGCGCTTACTTATCTATCGCTAACAATAAACGGATTCTCAGTGGATGCGAAGTTTTTGGCCAGAATTAGCAACAGGTGCGGAGATTTAGGATCCAATGCAATCGTGTTAGGCTGTCAAGAGTTCCCAATTACCGGCCACAGATCACCTCTCGGTGGCCGGTGAGCATTGCTTTTGTTATGAATCGTTGTTGTCTATCCCGATTATTCCTCTAAACATTTCCCCTGATCTTCACCTAGCCTCAGAGCTTCAATTAGCCGATCCAACGCGAAGTTTTCTTCTTTCGCCCAATACTTTACGTGGGAAGTCAAATTATTCGCAGAACATCCTTCTAACGGGATATCATCAATGCCCCAGCCAAACTTACCAGCGAGTGGTCCTGCTATGATATCGCCTGGGAAATATAAATTCGTCCAGCGAGTACATGCGAATAATGCAGCATGATGAAGGGTACGAATGCGTCGTTTCTGGGCACCTACTTCAAGCACTCGATCAAGAAGCCCACCGTTCCCAATGTTGTCTTTTTCATCTCGTGAGTCTTCGGGTTGTGGTGGACAGGTTGGGAACTCTCGCTGTTTTACTTTTTCGGAAAAAGGATAAAGTTTGTCGGCAAGCAAAAAGTCAGCGTAGGTGAGCGGACTGCCTAGGGTCACGAGGTCAGTAATGCGCCAAGGAAAACTCGATACAAATTCTTTGTCCTTATACTCATATATATCGCTATATTCTTTTAAAAGCCTACGTTGGAGGCTACTCCACTTCGACTGGTCGTACTTGGATTTCATTTTTTTCAGCAGAGCATCCAGTTCTGGCTGTTTAGCTTGCGATTCATTCTCTTTAGAGTCTTTATCCTTCTTAGAGTAAAGCAGTTCCTCTAGTTCTGGGCTACCATTTGTGGGCGACAATCTCTCTACCTTGCTGTGCATTTCTTGCCAGAGATAAGTCAGCACGTCGTAGGCTATGACGCTACCGAGACTGTGTCCGACGACGATAATTCGATCGTAGCGTCGAAGCGGATCGAGATGTAGTCTACGCAGCAGGTCAAGACCAGCAGATCGAATGGCATGACGAACGCCCACATTTTCTGGCAATGGACTTAGATATCGTGCTGCATCACCGACATATTTGAGACCAAATTTGACCCCAAAATATTGCAGTAGAGGTATTAACAACGGACGTATAAAAAAGATCATGACGACTGCCGATATTCCTTTAATATCTGGGGGACCACCCAAGCGCAAAAAGTAGCTAAACAGCAACAAGACAATTAATAAACCCAAGAAAATCAGTGCCCAAGCAGAATACCAGTAGGGTCTCAACTTTTTGGGAACATGCTTGCGATTACGTAAAAGCAGAATCTCAGCCCACGCTTGGATATGTGCAAAGGTTGTTCCAATCATCAGATGCTGCCAGTAAAACTCGTAGAAATCAGTGGATGTTCCGCTGGTATGTTTCTTATCAACAGTAAGCCGCCGGAGTTCGAGCGTATCTGATAGGCGATCAGGTTTACTGTAGAAAGGAAGATTCTCGTCCGAAGGATATTTAATGATTCCTTTGACAAACTCTCTCAGCGTAGTCATCGGGCGCTGCTCACCGATACCGTGTATGACAACTACCGCTTGTCGCATTGCATAATCCTCCCTTGGGACTTCTGACAAAAATGATGATTCCAATTGCTACTGTCATGCACTGGAAAATTAGTATTCGGCATTACAACGATTCTTTCATCGTCAAAGCTTTATACTATTAAACCACAAATTTCCTAGCGATCGATACTAGAACTTTACAGAAATCTAAGTCGCATAAAGGCTTACGGCTTACAGGACAACAATAAAAACATTGAGGCTCTTGCCGGTGAGCTACCCATGCTTCCTCTGCGGAGTTATCGAATTGGCTGTGAGCAAGGGATTGTTGTTGTTGCGGCTGCTGTGATTGATCAACAGTATCGGTGGGTGATTACTTTGGAACCATCAATTGTTGTTGAGGTCAATGAGCTGCCGGTGGTGCCGAAGGGGGTGATCGATCACTCTGGGGTCAGGGGTTTTGTTGAGGGCGATCGGGGTTCTGAGGGGTTTGGGGTTCGATCAGCGGCGGTGCAACAGAAGCG
>JANOXZ010000362.1:0-1628 GCA_031418695.1 Synechococcales cyanobacterium VAR_35_metabat_10 | reverse complement strand
AGCGGCCCCGGCGCCGCTGGCGCACGGGCCTGCCAAAACGGCCGGCTCGCTCGTGCCCTTCGGTGCGCTGAGCTTCGCGTACCACGCCTCCATCGGCCTGTTCAACCCCTACGCGCCGCTGTGGTTCCAGTCGCTCGGCTTCTCCACCCTGGCCATCGGCGCCATTGCCTCGCTGCAATCCTGGACCCGGGTGGTGCTGCCCTATGGCTGGAGTTGGCTGGGTGATCACTGGCAGCACGGCGCGCGCCGCGTCGAGTTGCTGCGCGTGGCGACGGTGCTGCTGCTGCTGGCCACGCTCGGCCTGCTGGTGTTTCGCGATGTGTTCGCGGTGACGGTGGTCGTGATCCTGATCTTCATGGCCAACGGCGCGGTGATCCCGTTGTCGGAGGCCACGCTGGCGCAACGGCTCACGGGTGCGCAGGGCTTCGACGTCGGCCGCTACGGCCGCGTGCGCGTTTGGGGCTCGGTCGGTTTCATCATCGCCGTCACGCTTTTCGGCCTGCTGCTGCAGCGCACCGGCATTGATGCCTTGCCGGCCTGGCTGGTGCTGGTGGCCGCACTGCTGCTGCTGGCAGCGTGGCGCCTGCCGCGCCAGGGCGTCACACCCGAGCCCGCGCCGGCCGCCGACGGCGGCCTGGGCATCTGGCAGGTCGTGCGCCAGCCGGCGGTGGCCTGGTTCTTCGCCGGTGTGTTCTTCACCGTGCTGGCGCACACCGCCTTGTATGTCTTCTTCTCGCTCTACCTCGACGGCCTGGGCTACTCCAAGAGCGCGGTCGGGGCTCTGTGGGCGGTGGGCGTGGCCGTCGAGATCGTGTTCTTCTGGACCCAGGGCCGCTGGTTCACGCGCTGGAGCCCGCATGCCTGGTTGTTGGCTGCCGCGCTGGCGACGCTGCTGCGCTTTACCGCCATGGCCACCCTGGGCGGCTCCTGGCCCTTGCTGGTGTTCACGCAGTGCCTGCACGCGCTCACCTTCGCGGCGCACCACGCGGCCTGCACCAGCCTGATCGACCGCCACTTCACCGGGCCGCTGCGCGGCCGCGGCCAGGCCCTGTACACCGCCCTGGGTTACGGCCTGTCGGGCGTGGTCGGTGGCGTGGCGGGCGGCGCCATCAGTCACCGCTGGGGCTTCGAGGCCGTGTTCGGCGCCGCGGCACTGGTGGCGCTGGCGGCGAGCGGCTGCTGCTGGCGCAGCCAGGTGCTGGCGACGCGAGCGGTTTGAGCCGGCCTCTGGTGCGTTGAGCCTCGAAGTGACGGCGATTGCGGCCGCATTTCGAGCGATCAACCGTGCCGCGACGCAGCACCATGCAGCGGTCTCACCCTCAGTCTGCGAGCGTGCCATCCCGGCGCCCGTGCGCTCGGGTGCATCAGGAGTACTTGCGATGAACACCATGACTGCACCGTTCGAAGTTGCAGCGCTTTCCAAACATGCTGCGCCAAACGGCGGCGACTACTTCCGCTACCACGGTGTCTGGTCGCCGGGCGTGCGCTTGTTTCGCAACCTGCGCTTCATGACCAAGGCCTTGGTCGTGTCGATTTCGTTTGCCGTGCCGCTGGCCCTGGTGGGCTACCACTGGTTCACGGCGCAGTCCGAGGCGATTGCCTTCTCGGTCAAGGAGCGTCTGGGCATC
>JANOXZ010000361.1:0-3179 GCA_031418695.1 Synechococcales cyanobacterium VAR_35_metabat_10 | reverse complement strand
GATGCTGGTTATGAAACTATCGGCATGTAAGCCAACCCAAAGATAGTAGACAAGAGGTGGATGACGAGTTCATTCACCCTTATTTATTAAAAGATATATTTAAAGTATATTAATAAGAACAAAAGAATGTCTCTAAGTTATGGCCAAAGATTTATTTCATACAGTCGTTAAAGACGCACTTGTTAAAGAGGGTTGGCAAATTACTCATGACCCTTTTCCTGTGGACTATGGTGATGTGCAAATGCAGATTGATTTGGGTGCAGAGCGCTTAATTGGGGCAAATAGAAATCAAGAAGAGATTGCTGTAGAAATTAAAAGCTTTGTTAATCCATCTAACATTTCCGAATTTCATACTGCTGTTGGTCAGTATCTTAACTACCGTCGAGCATTAAGATTCCAAGAACCCAATCGTATTCTTTACTTAGCTGTACCAAGTCAAACCTACGATGAGTTTTTCAGGTTAAGATTCATTCAAGAGAGTATTGAAGAGTATCAAATTAACTTGATTGTTTACCAGGTATCAGATAGGAGTATTGCAAAATGGATAAAGTAGTACAATTTCGCCAAATAATCGAAAAAATCCTTACTTGTCACGGTCAAATTCAGCCAGTTTATGGTGAAATTGACATGCAGGTTTTGTTCGATCGAGAACACGATCATTATCAAGTATCCAGAGCCGGATGGTTAAAGGAAAGAAGAGTATATGGATCTTTAATTCATATTGATATCAAGGGTGAAAAGATCTGGATTCAGTATGATGGTACAGAGGTTGGTGTAGCTAATGAATTGGTGGAGGAAGGCATCAGCAAAACTGATATAGTCTTAGCCTACCATTCCCCTTTGATTCGACAGTATGATGGCTTTGCTGTTAATTGAAAAGATCCAATGGAAAGTGTCCATGTGTGCCATTGTAGCCATCGGTTAAATCTGATTGAAAAGATACCAAGCCACCGCGATAATCGCCTTGATAGGTGTCGATGTATAAACGATTTGATCGAGGATTAAATTTCAAATAAACCGATCCATTAATAGCAGGCAATGCTGTTACTAAATCTGCTGTAATATCGTAACCAAAATATTTAGCGTAGCTTTGTAGTGCCGTTAATCCGATAGTTTGATTATCAGCACACATCCCGATCGTATGATAGTCCGCAGCTTTAGTTAGTATCTGAAGACATCGGCGGATTGATTCTCGTTGCTCTATGCTGGCCGCAGCCCCCAGATCTTGTAGTTTGCGGAGGGCTTGGTCTGCTTCTGGAATAGTCATGAATTAATTAGTCTCTGGGAGGCGGTGATAAGTAAGTATAGCGCCCCAAGCTACTTTCGTAGTTTTGCATCAACCGCTGGGATTCCTGAAGGGTAATGCGTTTTTCTTGAAGAGCCTGCTCAGATTTTTTGCGGATATTTTCCATCAAATCTTCTGCGTCATACTGCACATAGCCTACCACTTCCTTCATGGTGTCGCCTTTGACCACATGCTCAATTTGATAGCCCTTGGGAGTGAGCTTGATATGTACCGCGTTGGTATCACCAAAAAGATTGTGTAGATTGCCCATAATTTCTTGATAAGCACCAGCAAGGAAGAGTCCTAAATAGTAGGGTTTATGCTTTTTCAAAGCATGGAGTTCTAAGACGGGCTTTACATCACGGAGGTCAATAAACTGGTCGATCTTGCCATCGCTGTCGCAGGTCAGATCTGCCAAGATGCCCCGGCGGGTGGGTTCTTCGCAGAGGCGGTGGATGGGCATGATGGGGAAGAGCTGATCGATCGCCCAGCTATCGGGAGCCGATTGGAACACCGACATATTGACATAGTAGATCGAAGACATCATTTGCTCTAGTTCTTCTAGGTCATCGGGCACGTAGTCTTCGTCGTTGATGATGTCTAGAATCTTGCGACAGCAGGCCCAATAGAACTGCTCGGCGCGGGCGCGTTCAGAAATGCTCAAGTAGCCCAAGTTAAAGCGGTTTAGAGCTTCTTCTTTGAACTGAGTGACATCGTGGTAGGCTTCTTGAAAATTTTCGAGGTTGATGGTGTTGTAGATTTCCCAGAGGTTGCGGATGATGGCGTGTTCGTTCTCGTTGGGAGGATGGGGAAGATCGCTGCGCACTTCGCTACTGCCGAGTACATCAAAAATTAAGACTGATTGGTGAGATACCACTGCCCTGCCACTTTCACTGACTAAGATTGGTACGGGGACTTTCTTTTCGGCACAGGCATCTTTGACTTCCGCCACGATATCATTGGCGTAGTTTTGCATGTTGTAATTTTTGGAGGCGTGGAAGTTGGTCTGGGAGCCATCATAATCTACACCCAAGCCGCCGCCTACATCTAAGTAGCGCATGTTGGCACCCAACTGGGCTAGCTCTACATAAATTTTGCTGGCTTCGATGATCGCTTCTTTGATCACCGAAATTGAGGAAATTTGGGAGCCAATATGGAAATGCAGCAACTGCAAACAGTTCAGCATCTTAGCTTCCCGGAGCCGATCGACCACCATGATAATTTCAGGAATAGTCAGGCCAAACTTTGCCCGATCGCCACTGGAACCGCCCCAGCGTCCCATGCCTTTGCTATTGAGCTTGGCGCGCACACCCAGATTTGGTTCAATTCCCAAATTTTTGGCGGCTTCGATCGCGATTTCTACTTCTTCTACTTGCTCCAACACAATGATTGGCGTTTGGCCAAGCTTCTGCGCCAGCATGGCAGTTTCGATATATTCTCGGTCTTTGTAACCGTTGCAGATAATTAAGGAGCCAGGGTTATCTAAGGTGGCGAGGGCAATCATCAATTCGGGCTTAGAGCCAGCTTCTAGGCCAAACTGGTAGGGCTTGCCAAATCTAACTAGGTCTTCGACTAAATGGCGCTGTTGGTTGCACTTGATCGGGAAAACACCTCGGTAGCTGCCGTCGTAATTGTAGCGGGCGATCGCTTTGGCAAAGGAGGCATTTAACCGTTCGATGCGATCTTCTAAAATATCAGAAAAGCGGATGAGTAGGGGGAGGGCAAGGTTTCGATCGCGTAGAGCATTAACCAGTTCAAATAAATCTAGAGAGCCGCCTCGATCACCTCGGGGAGATACCGTGACATGACCGGCAGCGTTAATGGAGAAGTAGGGTTCACCCCAGCCTTTTATGCGATATTGGTTCTCGCTATCTTCGATCGACCAAGAGCCATT
>JANOXZ010000360.1:0-5016 GCA_031418695.1 Synechococcales cyanobacterium VAR_35_metabat_10 | reverse complement strand
GAAGGATATATTCGCCATTTAGCCCCCGCAGGAGATTGGTCAGTTCATCGGTGGTTTGAGCCAATAGATCGCGAATTTGGATCGCTTCATCTAACTGGGGGGTGTGACCATTTAGGTCGAACTGCTGCTGGATCTGGGTGCGATCGCCCCCCTGAACTATTAGATCCAGGACTCGATCGGGGAGTGCTTCGCCAAAGTAAGCTTTGAGATAGCCCGTCAACTGCTCGGCATCGGGGGCTGTCCCCAGGGTATGTAAGCCCGAGGAAAAGAGGCGATTTTCCAATACTTGCAAATACTCATACAGCTTGACTAAATAGCGGTTAAACACCTCTGGGCTGAAGAGCTTCATATGATCTGGGGTGAATTCAATCCCCATCTGTTTGGCTTCTGGCAGCGGACAATCGGCCTCTAGCCCAGTATCAAATAGCTTTTTCAGGATGGCATCCTTCAAGGCATAATTCTTCGCTGGATCTTCCCGATATTCGGCGATCGATTCCCGCAATGTCACCAACTCTTTATAGAGACCCGCCCGACCGTATGGCGGCACATTATGGGAAATCAGTACCCCGTATCCCCGTCGCTTTGCCAGCATCGATTCTGAAGGATTATTCGCCGCATAGACGTAGAAATGGGGCATATCCCCCAATAAAATATCGGGCCAGGAATAGCCCGTATTGCCCAACGGGGAGCCAGGGAGCCATTCCACGGTGCCGTGCATCCCAAAGTGAACCACCGCATCGGTCTGAAACTCGTTTTGCAGCCACTTATAAAAGGCGGTGTATTGGGGATGAGGGGTGAGATCGCGCTCAAACATCAGCCGCATCGGGTCGCCAGATAGTCCCAGCGGCGGCTGCACCCCAATCCAGACATGACCCAATTGCACGCCCCCCAACAGCAAGCGATCGCCCAGGGTGCGAATGCCGCTCCCAGCTAAGGATTTCCACTGCCGCTCCACTCGGCGGGTCAGGAGATAGCCCAGCCACCGTTCCAGGGTACTGGTACTAACCGTTGTCATCGGTGCGTCGTCAAACGATACATCTGCGGGAACTTGACCGACATAGGCTTCATCTGCCGCTCGTACCTGACGAATCAGATCTTCGCCATCGGTGGGTAGCTCGCCCAGGATATAGCCTTGGTCTTTCAGTGCCTGCAACAACTTCAGCAGCGATTTGGGGACATTTAACAACGCCGCCGTGCCCGTCGCCCCATACCCAGGCGGAAAGCCGTAGAGAATAATGGCAATCTTGCGGTCTGTGGCTGGTTTTTGGCGCAGCGCAATCCACCGTTTGAGTCGTCCGGTTAAGCGGCGCACTCGATCGGGAATTAAATAGATTTTGTCGCCCACCAACCCGCCCAAGGGCACCGGGTCGATCGCGCCATCTAACTCTGGTAGGGCATACAGCACCACACTCTGCAACCCGCCAATCCCCTGGCGCGTCCAGGAATGGATGTCTTGAATCAGCAGGGGAGCCGAAACGATGTAGGGCACATTTTTGGCACTGAGGATGCGTTTAGCCACATCGACCTGCCGACCCGCTTCCATCGAACCCGCTGGGCCACCTACCAGCGGGAACCCAATCGTAGAAACGATCGCATCGACTTCAACCGCTAACGGCGACAGAGAAGGGGTTTCCTGATTACCCTGCTGGCGTTGGGCTGTTTCATGGGCGGTGGTCATCAAATCCCGCACCGCTACATGACCTTCCACCCCATTAATGAAGATCGGCAACGGGATCAGGTGGGCTTGCTCAAACTGGCGAATCAGTTGATGAATATAGGGCTGTTTGGTGATGACATGTTTGCGATATAACAACAGCCCCACCACTGGCCAAGCCTGGGTTTGTAGTTGGGTTTGTCGATACCAATCCAGATACTGCCGAGGGGATGTAAAGTAACCAGGGTAATCGGGATGCAGCAAGCCGACATTCGGGGTATCGATTGGGGGTGGAATTTCACCCACTTTTAACCCCAAATAGTTTTCCGCCAAAAACCAGAATAGTGCCGCCACATTATCCGCACCGCCAGCATTCCAATAGCCATAGATAATCAGCCAGTTCCGCAGATCCTGAACCTTTTGCACCGGGATAAACTTTAGCAACTTTGGACCGATTTTGAGAAAGCTGAGATAGCCAGCCAGTTTATCTTCTTCCCGACTGCTGCCAAATTTACTGAGGATAAATTGGATCGGCTTGGGCATTCCTTTTGGTCGATCGCCGATCGCAAACTTACCCAAGCGGGTGAAACTCATTAGCTCCAAAGCCGACTCAAACACCAGCAAAGTAGGAATTTGTTGCACCCGTTCCCGCAGCCACATCACCTGGTCGTAATCAAACATCAGGCTGCCAAAGAACACCTGCGCCCCTGCTAGTGCTATTTCCACACCCGCCGGATTAGCCGCGAGATCGCGATCGCTAAAGATCTGAATATCTAGTTCTGGACAACGGTGCTGCGCTAACTGTGCTGCTTGACGATAGAGGTCGGCGTTAAAAGATTCAAACCCAGCAATCAAGACAATTCGTTTCATGCCCTACACTCGGATGTTGAGACTCTCACCTCGATCTTACAGCGATTTTTCAATGTAGGAAGTCATAACATCCAGTCATCACAACTTATAACCTACATTCCGCACTTCAATTTTTTGATCGCGAAGGCTCGACGGTTCATCAATGTTACTAGTTGTATTTTAAAAATCGAGATAACGTAAAACTATGCTTTTTTTATGCTACTTTTCTGAAGTGTGTAATGTGGGCTTATTACTAGATACGCCCATTCTGAACCATGAATAGAGGTTTACCCTGAAAATCTGGATTGTAATCTACGATTGTCCCCAAATTATGTACGCGACCTGTTGTTGTGCCAGGTTTGTTTTCAAGGCATACACCCCAGTCATCTCCAACAATAATATCTTTTCCAAGAAACAAGTTTGTTCCTTCTGGAACACTATAGCGATCGTAAATACTTCGGGTATTTGGATGATATAAAACAACGTTTACTGACTCCTTCCATTCGTTATATAGGGCTACTCTGCCAGTATGACCTTGATAAACTTGTGGTGAAAAAGCTGTTGGACAGAGAGTCGTCTTATCTTTCGTTGCTTCCGAAACTACCTTGATCGCAATACCGTCAGGCTTTTGTGGTTTCTCGATATACTGTGAAGCTGTAATTATCGCTGCAATACTAGCAAGTATCGCTGCAATACCAGTAAGTATCCCTGGCAAACTTTGCCAGAAAGATCTGTCATAATCCCTATCGTTTGAAGACATTGTTTGATACTCCTTTAGCTTGACTGCTGGTAGGGGATATTAAAGAATCAGAGGTAATTTAAGGTTTATTAGTTGATTCAAATTCAAACAAACTAATGGCAATTGAGAAAAGTACTTGAGCAAGATGAAAGTAAATTTCCCATTCTTGGCAAATTAAGCTACTCGTCATCTAAGCTCGACTTTATCCATTTAAGCAGCGTAGACAGCAAGATCCCTCAATCGCGCAAATAAAGCGAGAGGGACTTTTACCATTTGGGTCGAATCAGATGAGGTAGAAAAAGTCCCAGCCCAGCAATAGTGGCGGACTAGAGCAAGTGTGTCAGAAAAAGTAGGTAATGATTTTGAATACCAAATAGTTTGGCGAACTTTCCAACTAAAAGTCGATTGTAAATGGTGTGCTAATATAGTCACAATCGAAAACAATCCCAGGAGAATAGGTGTTGTCCGAGCAATAGCGAGATCGGACCATTGACGTTGGGTTTCCACACCTAAGTGTGCCCTGACTTCTTGAAAGGTTACCTCTACTTGCCAACGACGTACAAACCACTCCAAAATTTGCGGTGGTTGATACTCTTGGTTGGTAGATAATAAAGCCTGTGGTTGGAATTTTCCGTCAGGAGATCGGACTAAACAAAACCGAATTGGGACAGGAGGTAGTCCGGTATGATACCAAACAGCTAATCCGGTAAAGATTTCCACACGACACTGTTTGTGTCCATACAAATGATTGACGACAATACTTTCCCATTTGGTTTCTGGGTCAACTAATACTTGTGCTAAATTAGGTAGTCTTTCACCTTTGAGGCGCGGTCGTCCCATAGTTTTTGGAAGTCTTAGTGGTGCGGGTTGATAGAGTGCAGCATCTAAACGCAAGCGAGTAATTAAATGGATTGGTGAAGACCGTCCGGCAACCGCAGCCAGTAATTCTAATGCCGCAAAACTGCTATCTGCAACCACCACTAACGAACGATGAGGTAACCATCGCCGTACCTGTAGGAGTATTTGTCTTGCCCAATCGGTTAGCTTCTTATGGCGACTTTTATGTTGTTGGCTGTAACGTTCAGATGGTGCAAGTGCGGTCATAAATGGTAAAGCCCAAACCCGCTTTGCCCAAGGTATCTCCACCAATAACATGATGGATAACCACCGCAAACTACTCACTTTTACCAAGTGACTATGACTCGATCTCACTGGGCCTCGATAGATACCTTTAGCTGTAATTTTCTGACCTTTGCGACGTTCAATCGTATCATCTATTCCCATAATAATTGGTCCAGACGGGACAAATATTGTGACCAACATCATTAACAATACTTTGCTCACTTCTAAACTTGACCACACCGCACGATTCAAGACACGATGATAATTTTGGAAGTGTTCTTCATTGCTTAATCCCATTACTGCCAGTACTGAAGTCATCGTGCGTTTACCTGTTGTTAGAATTGCTCCCACTACCAAAATTTGGATCCGCTCCCAAACAGGTTTAGTGAATATAATGGCAAATGGCTGTAAAATTCTGGCTACTTCAGCAGGCATGTTGAGATTCATCGGAAGACAGCCACAAGATTTCTTGATTTCTAGCTTACAGTCATTCCATCTATAGCTGAATAGTTTTGTTTAAATGTGATGAATTATGCGGTCGCGATACTTTCTCTCATTCACCTTCGCCAAACTCAGGGCTAACTCTTGGATGGTGACATGACATGGTGGTTTGCCATGATGATGCCCCAGAGTGGAGCATCATCATGGCAAA
>JANOXZ010000359.1:0-2753 GCA_031418695.1 Synechococcales cyanobacterium VAR_35_metabat_10 | reverse complement strand
GTTTGGAGTTTATTTTTAGTCGCCTGATTTTCGATAATCTGCTGGTTGAGGGTGGCGATCGTTTGATTATATTTGGATTTGGCTTCGGCTAATTGTTGCTGCGCTGTCTCGAATTCTAGTCGTTTGGCATCTAGTTTTGTGGCTTCGATCGCTCGATCAGCATACAGTTGTTGATAACGTTTGTAATCTACTTCAGCATTCCGAGCTTGTGACTCAATCCGGCGGACTGTGGCGGCTTGAGTGGGTTTCTCACCAGCGAGTTGAGCCTTAAGAGCTTGAATTTTTCCAACCTGAGCGGCGGGTTCCCATTTAAGTTGGGCGACTAACCTAGCTTTGGTGGCAACATAAGTCGCGCCGTCTCCTTTGAGTTGACTTTCCCAGCGGGAGATTTCGGCTTTTTGAGCGGCAATTTCACCTTGCTTGGCTCCGGCTTTGGTTTTGGCGAGATTGGCAGCAGCTACTTTGACATCTTCTTGGGCTTTGGCAACGGCAGCTTCCAACCGTTGCCGACTGTCTAAAATAGCGATCGGTTGTCCGATTTTGACTTGATCGCCTTCTTTTACCATCAATCGCTCGATCGTTGACGAGCCGAGCTGGGAACTGGGTGCTGAGACTTTAATCACTTCCCCTAATGGTTCTAACCGTCCTAGTGCCGTGACAGCCTCGATCGGTTTTGGTTTGGGGGTGATAGCTTTGCCATCCTGGTTTGTCGCTGCTGGTGGCTTCTGGGCAACCATTCCAGCATAGTTGACTCCCGCTAGTAGCAGTAAAATCGCTGCGACGGAGGCACCAAGAGCAATCCATCTAGTGGTGGGATTGAGGTTTTTGAATTTATCGACCACAAAATTATCTTCTGTCATAGCTTTCGATTTATCCCTGTGCTTGGCTGGGGAATTTACCTACCTGTTAGTTAGTTTAACGCAGAAATAAATTATATGTCAATTTAGATACAATTGCTGAAGCCTATGCCATAATAAAACTATAGGCAATGCTATGGACTAACCATTTAGTTAAATGAATTCTTGCCTGACATTATGCCAATGCCCGTAATCAACAAACAAAAGACGACCCGATCGACCACTCTCACCCGCAATCCAGAAGCGACGAAGAACAAAATCCTGGATGCAGCGGAAGCAGAGTTTGCGGTGACAGGGTTAATTGCCGCGCGCACGGAAGCGATCGCCGCCCAAACTGGAGTCACTAAGGCGATGATCTACTATTACTTCCAAAGTAAAGAAGAATTGTATCGAGCGGTGTTAGAGCGGTGTTTTACTACAGCTCTGGGGATGATGGAGCAACTCCAACTCGATTGTTTACCTCCCGAGGCAGCATTAGTCAGATTGCTGGAACAGATGCTGTGTTGTATGTCTGAAAATCCACGGATCGGCTGTATTTTGTCATTGGAAGCAATCCAAAATAAGGGTAAATATTACCCCAAGCAATTGGGCGATCTGCTGTACGGTACCATTGTCAAAATCTTGGAACAGGGGATCGTCGCTGGCGTATTTCGCCAACTCGAACCCCGACATACGGCTGTTAATATTGTGGGTACCTGTGCATTCTATTTTATCGCTCAGGAAAATCTTAAATATCTGTGGCCGGGTAAACGCCTGCTCGGTAAAGATCTCCTCCAACAACATACTCAAGAATCGATCGATCTGATTATGGCAGGAGTTAGACTTTAGGGAATAGTGGACAGTGGACAGTGGACAGTGGACAGTGGACAGTGGACAGTGGATAGTGGACAGTGGACAGTGGATAGTGGACAGTGGACAGTGGACAGTGGATCGGAAACTGTACTTCACTGAAAGTAGAAACGCTATAGTGGGTAGAACAAATAACCAATAACAAACAACAAATAACCCTAAATGAGTGCGTTTTTTAACTTTGAGGCTGATTTTATCGATTCATTGCGCTGTATCCCGATGGTGGTGCGAATGAAATTGGATACCTGTGGGGTGAAAGTAAAGCTGGCAGAATGGAATCATTTCACTAAGCTGGAATGCGATCGATTAGTCGAGCTACCATGTGTAGAATCAGCAGAAATAATTGCCTATCGAGATTATCTAGATCGATTAATTATGCAGCATACCGGACAGTCAGCTAGTTTGCTATCGATCGATCCAGCTCCCCCCTGGTTAAACGATCGAGAGATTCCAGTTAGTGTGCAAACTAAAGCCACTGAAGAGCGATTAGAAATTACCTTAGCTCAATGGGCAGATCTGACACCAATCCAACGATTTGCGCTAATTAAGTTAACTCGATCGGCACATGAAAATAATAATTTTTTACCAGCATTGAGAGAGTTTGATTTACTAATTTAACCAGTTAACAATCTAATTAAATAAGTGGGATGATAGAATGTTGCAATTAGGACAGAACGCACAAAATTTGGCAGATACCGATCGCAGTGGCTTTGACGATCACATCGTAGTTGATGTTAAAGATATCAATTACTATTTTGGTAAAGGCAATCTCAAAAAACAAGTTCTGTTTGATATCAATCTCGAAATCGGTAAAGGTGAAATCGTACTGATGACAGGGCCATCTGGTTCTGGTAAAACTACTCTGTTGACCCTCTCAGGTGGCTTGCGATCGCCTCAAGAAGGCAGTCTGCAAGTACTCGGAGTCGAAATGGTGGGTGCGAGCAAACACCAAGTGATCGAGGTGCGGAAAAACATTGGTTATATCTTCCAAGCACACAACCTACTTAAATCCCTTACCGCTCAACAAAATGTCCAAATGTCGGGACA
>JANOXZ010000358.1:0-9010 GCA_031418695.1 Synechococcales cyanobacterium VAR_35_metabat_10 | reverse complement strand
AGACTGGCAAAAAATGCTGGCTACTTGTGAACGAGCAGCGGCTTGCTTCCCGCGTAGTTTTTACTGTGGCGTTGATCTATTGATCGCCCCAAATTTAAGAGATCACTATATTTTAGAAATGAATGCCTTTGGTGACCTGCTCCAAGGCATCACTTATGAAGGATTAGATACTTATGCAACAGAGGTTAAAATGTTATTAACAGAATAGCAAAAGCTATAAAACGAGTTTAAGATAGAACGACTCATTACAAAAGGTCTGAATAATATGGGAATTCATGGACACACCGAGATCTTTCAAGGTAAGCCAGTTGTCAACTACGATACCAATATTGGAATCGCTGATCCAATAGATACAGCATATAGGCTATGGTTTGATTTTGAGGCTGAAGAAAATACACTGGCACTATTAGAACATTTTCTGGCTGACCAAAATGCGGTGAAGGTGACTAGTTTAATTATTGGGGTGTGGAACTATGAATGTGAATCCAATCAACCATTAGTCGAATTATTAACCAGCAGTAGTCATAAGCTACCAAACTTATTAGCATTATTTCTGGGTGACATTATAGAAGAAGAAGCGCAGATTTCCTGGATTGTCCAAAGTAATTTATCTGCAATGTTACAGGCTTATCCTCAGTTAGAATATTTGCAGGTGAAAGGCAATGACGGGCTGAGTTTTGGTGAGATGAAGCTCGATCACCTGAAAACCTTGATTATCGAAACTGGTGGACTGAGTCTCAGTGTTGCTCAGGAAGTGTTTCAAGCTCAATTGCCAGCACTAGAACATCTGGAATTATGGTTGGGGACTCCTAATTATGGTGGAGATATCACTCCAGCAGACTTGGCACCTCTTTTAGATGGTTCAATATTTCCACAATTAAGCTATTTGGGTTTAAGAGATAGCGAAATTGCTGACCAAGTAGCTATTGCTGTTGCTAATGCTCCTATCGTACAGCGATTAAAAACACTAGATCTGTCACTAGGTAATATGAGCGATGTTGGTGCAATGGCTTTGTTAGACAGTCCATTAATTAAACATCTAGAAAAGCTTGATCTACATCATCATTATATTTCGGAGGAATTAACTAATAAGCTTACAAAGCTCAGCCTGGTTATAGATGTTTCCGATCGGCAACAAGCGGATGTTTATGATGGTGAAGAATATCGTTATATTGCTGTCTCTGAATAATGAATGTCAATAGTTTAATCGGAACCCATGATTTTCTATTCATTACTCTGGATACCTTGCGCTATGATGTGGCGACAGAATGTCTGAACAATGGGCAGACTCCCAATCTGACTAAGTTATTACCAGGGGGTCAATGGGAATCTCGGCATAGTCCAGGGAGTTTTACTTACGCTGCTCACCAGGCATTCTTTGCAGGGTTTTTGCCCACACCAGATCAACCAGGGAAGCATCCGCGCCTATTTGCCCTCAGCTTTGCTGGTAGCGAGACAACCAGCCCAAATACCTGTGTGTTTGAGACTGAAAATATCATTGCCGGTTTTGGCCAGCAGGGATACCATACAATCTGCATTGGTGGGGTAGGATTTTTTAATAAACAAAATCCGTTGGGTAATGTGCTGCCAGGAATGTTCGCTGAAAGCCATTGGCATCCGGGTTTGGGGGTGACAGACCCAAATTCCACTGAGCATCAAGTACAACTGGCGATCGATCTCCTCTCCAAGCTTCCAGTAGATCAACGAGTGTTTTTGTTTATCAATATCTCGGCGCTGCACCAACCCAACTGTATCTTTATGCCAGGAGCTACAGAGGATTCAGCTCAAACCCAGGGAGCAGCATTGGCCTATGTCGATCGATGTTTGCCACCGCTATTACAAGCGATGCAGCAACGTGTACCAGTCATGGGGATTGTTTGTTCAGATCACGGTACAGCATACGGAGAAGACAACTATGTTGGCCATCGATTAAGTCATTCGATCGTGTGGACAGTGCCCTATGCCGAATTTGTACTCCCCAAATCTCAATCGTAGGGTGGGCATTGCCCGCCACCCTTGTCTTCATTAAATTTCACTGTTCGACTCTCTTGCAGAGACACTTTGTGAACACCTTTGGCACAAGTGAAAATATTGTCTCTAAGGCTCTTTGAAATCTATGCCGTGGGCAGTGCTTCGGCTCCGCTCAGCAACAGCCCACCCTACAACTACATTTTATGAATACTTTAACTGATCTACTCGCTGCTTCTACTTATAATTCTTATTCTTATGCTTATCCCCATAAGACAGCATATCGTCCATTGGAACCACCGATCGCTGCAGGCGCAAGCGGAGCTATCGATCTCGCCACAGTCTGGGCACAGGAAAGCAAAGAAGCGCTGTTTCTCTATTTACATATTCCATTTTGTGAAATGCGCTGTGGGTTTTGTAATTTGTTTACCCAGACCAACGCCGGGGAAGATTTAGTTACAGATTACTTAAATACCTTGGCTAGAGAGGCTCAACAGGTCAAAGCAGCTTTAGGTAAATCACAGTTTGCCAGGATGGCGATCGGTGGTGGTACGCCCACATTCCTCCACGAGCAGGAACTAGAGCGACTATTTGAGATAGCGACAAATATCATTGGTGCCAAGTCTTTAGAAATCCCTATCTCTGTAGAAGTTTCACCCCAAACAGCGACTCTTGGCAAATTAGAATTATTGAAACGCTGGGGAGTTGATCGAATAAGCATCGGCATCCAAAGCTTTATCCCCGCAGAGACGGCGGCAGCAGGGCGACCACAGGCGATCGAAGAAGTCTATGCCACTTTGAATCGGATTAAATCGGTGAGTTTCCCGACGCTGAATTTAGATTTGATTTATGGTTTACCGGGGCAGTCGATCGCCAGTTGGATTCAATCACTACAGATTGCCCTGACTTTTGCTCCAGAAGAACTCTATTTGTATCCTTTGTATATTCGGCCTTTGACGGGTTTGGGACGCTCTAAGCGCGAGTGGGGCGATGAACGCCGAGATTATTATCGACAGGCGCGAGAATTGTTGTTAGCGGCGGGTTATGAGCAGGTTTCTATGCGGATGTTTCGGTTAAAATCAGCGCCGAGTTTGGATGCGCCGGTTTATTGCTGTCAGGCTGATGGTATGGTGGGCTTGGGTTGCGGGGCCCGATCGTACACTTCGGCGCTGCATTATTCTAGTGAGTATGCGGTGGGGATGACTGGAGTTCAAGAGATTGTGGCTAAGTATGTGGGTCGAGATGATCAGAGTTTTCGATCGATCGATTATGGTTATCGTTTAAATTTGGACGATCGCCAGCGGCGGTTTTTGATTCAATCGCTGTTACAGGCTGAGGGGTTGAGTTTTAGTGATTATCGGCGAAATTTTGGTAGTGAGGCACTGGCTGATTTTCCGCAGTTGCATGATTTGCTAACTTTGGAGTTGGCGGAGCAGCAAGGAGATAAATTGGTGTTGAATCCTTTGGGTATCGAGGTTTCTGATACGATCGGGGTGTGGTTGTATTCACCGCAGGTGCAGGAGCTAATGGAGGGCTACGCATGGCGTTAGAGTTGTCGATTTTATATAGGGGTTCGCTTTCGAGCTGTAACTATGGCTGTGAATATTGTCCGTTTGCCAAGCGATCGAATACGGCTGCGGAGTTGGCAAAAGATCAGGCAGAACTCGATCGGTTGGTGGATTGGGTGAGGGAGCAAGATCCGACGGATAAATTGGGGATTTTGTTTACGCCTTGGGGGGAGGCGTTGATTCATGGTTATTATCAGCAGGCGATCGTGCGGCTTTCGCGGTTGCCCCAGGTGCGCAAGGTGGCGATTCAGACCAATCTTTCTGGTGGTTTGGATTGGGTGCCAGATTGTGATTTGGATTCGATGGCGCTGTGGACGACTTTTCATCCGGGGGAGGTGGAGATCGATCGGTTTTTGGCGCAGTGTAGGGTACTGGATAAGTATCAGGCTAAATACAGTGTGGGGATTGTGGGGTTGAAGGAGCATCAGAATGATGTGCTGCGGTTACGGCAATCTTTAGATCCGCAGGTTTATATGTGGGTGAATGCTTATAAGCAGCAGGTTGGGTATTATGATGCTGCGGATGTTGATTTGTTTACGCAGATTGATCCGCTGTTTGCGATTAATAATCAGGTCTATGATACTTTAGGTAAGCCTTGCAACACTGGGCATACGGTGGTTTCGGTGGATGGTGATGGCACGATGCGTCGCTGCCATTTTGTCCCTGAAATCATTGGCAACATTTACGACCTAAGTTTCCAGGATTCTCTACTCCCCAGAAACTGCCAAAATCAGGTTTGTCGTTGTCATATTGGCTATGTTCATTTGCCAGGGCTGAATCTAGACAAGATCTACGGAAATAGTATATTAGAAAGAATTCCAATAGCATGAGACTGCTAAACTAACCTATTCAGCAAACATTTCAGCCAAAGTATCAAGAACTATTTTTTGTTCATCTGGGTTAATCTCTCCCAAAATCTTGACTAATCTGGTTTTATCTACTGTCCGAATTTGATCCAGAACTATTTGGCCATTTTTACTCTGAAACTGGCAGACAACACGAGTTGGATATTCTTTCCCTTTGGTCGTCATCGGAGCAACAATCACAGTCGCAATATTGCGATTCATCTCATCTGGTGAAATCACCACACAAGGTCTAGTCTTTTGAATCTCACTACCGATCGTTGGATCAAGATTCACCAAAAAAACATCAAAACGCTTTACTACCACTCCCATTCGCACTGCTCCCAATCTGTAGTACTAACATCATCCAAAAGAACATCATCATGTTCTGCTGCCATACTAGCAAAAGCTAGATCCCAGCCCATTCGTAACTGTGGTGCAGTCCGAATAGTGAGATGATCACCATGTACTTCAATTTCAACCTCGGTATTGATACCACTTTGCTCTAACAAAACCTTAGGGATACGAATTCCTTGGGAATTGCCAATCCTAATAATCCGTGTTCTAATTGCTGTGCTCATACTCTATGTGGTTTTACAGCCAGGAAGTAATTACATTGTACCCACCCATCAAAGAATCGTCAATAAAAAGGGCTGAAGCTATATGCCAGTATTATTCGATCTAGATTTTACCCTCATTGACTCCTCCCTGATCGCCCACCTCCGCCAAACCCATCAACAACAAACCGTCTACCAAATGATTCCCCAGATCCCAGTCTATGAGGGAATCCATGAACTATTGCAAACCCTCAAAGCCCATGATATCCAAATAGCCATCGTCACCTCCAGCCGCAAACCATTCTGCGATCGACTCATCGCCCACCACAACTGGCCGATCGATCACCTCATCACCCGCCAGAACGTACACCAACCTAAACCCCATCCCGCCGGAATCCATCTCGCCCTGCAAAAACTCAATATTACCCCCCAAAACACCATCATGATCGGCGATCATCCCCACGATATCCAAGCAGCCCAAGCCGCCAACGTCTACTCGATCGGCGCACTCTGGGGCAGCCAAAACAGCGCAGAACTCATTGCCGCCCAACCCGATCGACTCTGCGCCACCGTTAAAGAACTACAAAATTTTCTACTAAATAATTAAATACCTTAGCCACACTCTCCTTGATCGACTCCCGATCGGTATCACAAACAATCTCAGGACTCAGCGGCGGCTCATAAACATCATCAATCCCCGTAAACAGCTTAATTTCCCCCGATCGTGCCCGTCTATATAGCCCCTTCACATCCCGCGCCTCACAAACTTCTAAACTACCATTCACATACACCTCCACAAAATTCCCAATCTGCGCCCGCAACTCCTGTCGCAAATAACGATAAGGCGCGATCGCCGCCACTAATACGATAGATCCCTGCCTAGTTGCTTCCCTAGCCAAATCACCAATATGTCGGATATTTGTAGCTCGATCGATCGCCCCAAACCCCAAACTATTTCCTAACTGCTGCCGCACCAAGTCTCCATCAAACACCACCGGTTCGATGTTTAATTGATGCTGGAGTCGATCGGCGACTCCTTGGCTAATAGTTGTTTTCCCCGCTCCACTCAAACCCGTAAACCATAAAGTCACACCTTTGTTACTTGTTGTTGTATTCATAGCTATTACAACCTTCGCATCGGCTATCCTACCTCACAGTTAGCCAAAAAAAGACAAAGATATAAAGACATAATCATTAAATTTCATCGGCTTCACCACCTACTACCACATCTTTGATCCGCAGGGTCGGACCACCGCAACCTACCGCCAAACCATTTTGACCACTTTTGCCGCAGCCGCCAGACTCATCCCAAAAGAAATCATCACCAATGCCTTCGATATCACTCAAAGTCTCAAAAGCGTTCCCCGTCAACGTGACATCTCTGACTGGTTCGGCTAGCTGCCCATCCCGAATCATCCAGGCTTCCCCGGCTGTGAACACAAACATTTCACCATTGGTCATGCCACTCAGCCAATTTTTGGCATAGACACCTTCTTTGATGCCATCAAACAACTGCGGCACCGGCGTTTTGCCCCGACCAATCCAAGTATTTGTCATCCGCACGATCGGTGGATAATGATAACTCAAGCAACGGGCGTTCCCCGTCGGGGCTTCCTGTAACTTGCCAGCAGTTTCTCGGGAATGTAGACGACCTACCAAAACACCATCTTTAATCAATTGAGTGGTGGTCGCCGGGACACCTTCATCATCGTATTTGTAACTGCCTCGATGCCCGATCGGTGCTGCCCCATCAAAAATCTGCAAATCTTTGCTGCCAAACCGCCGCCCTAAAGTCATCGACTCCAATAAATCTGGATTTTCGTAGGCCATGTCGGCTTCCGAAAGATGACCAAAAGCTTCATGGACAAACAAACCGGTTAAAACCGGATCGATCACCACGGTATAAGTGCCGCCTTGAATTGGTGGCAGATTCAAAGCATCTACCGATCGCTGTGCTGCCCCTTGTACTGCCACATCCAAGTTAGCCAAATCTTCATAGGCGCTACGCGAACCCACCGTTTCGCGACCGGTTTGCACCGTCTCACCGCTACGCGCCGTGGCAGCAAAGCGCATTTCCAAATCAATCCAAGCCTGCTCAATTAGCGTGCCGTCAGAAGTAGCCAACCAACAGCGCTGAGCACTGTCCCCATAGCGTACTAGAGTCGCAATTACTTTAGGGTCTACCTGACGCAGAATTTCGTTATAGCGGTGGCAAAGGTTCTTTTTATCTAGCAAAGATATCTGACGTGGATCGGTGCCTGTCAGAGGCAAAATATAGGTGTCTTGCACTGCTTGAATCTCAGCTAGCAGAGTTTCTTCTTCACCCACAATTTTGGCCGCAGAGATCGAGTTTTCAATGTGGCTTACCAAATCATCTAGCCGATCGAAACTAGCAAAACCCCAGCCGCCTTTGTGGCAGACCCTTACCTGACCACCGATCGAAATACTTTCACTGAGAGTCTCTACCTTATCGCCTCGCAATAAAATATCAATACCTTCAGCTTCTTCTAACCTAATGGCTAGATAGTCTACTTGGTGTTTATAGCGCCGTATCAAATCTGTTAGCAGATTTTTGGCATCGCTGTGCAGGTTAATCATGTGCAGATCCCACGGTTTTTCTGAGTATATTACAGAACAATGCAGCAACTGATACAGCGCATCAAATCGCTCAATTCTTGCTCAATCTTAATCACCTGTGCTACTAAATCTCCAGCTACTACCATTGCTGCTGAGAACGCACCCGATTTTTAGCTGAGGTTGAAGATGCCTTAATAGTTGCTAAATCCATACCCAATTCTAGTGCTAAATGAGCAATCAACTCTTGCCAGCGTTTGGATATAGTGCCTTGGGTTAAACCCAGCTCTTGGGCAATTTCGGCTTGAGTTTGGTCATTGACTTTACCCAGCCATAGACGGTAGTAAGAACGGGCTGGATAAAGTCGATCGAGATATAAAACTTTTTCTCGCACCTGCCAAGCGAAATCAGCAGATTCGATGTTGGTAAGCTCATCATCAAAATGAGTCATAGTATCAATAATAGCCAGATTGTCTTCAGAAAGCCGATCAATGCTCTGAGTATGGTGTCGCATCGAGCGACGAACCAGATCGATAATGGCAAATTTGGCCACGGTCAATGCCCAGCGATCGAACTCCGCCTCGGTACCAATGAACTTGCCTGTCCGCAATCCCTTAACCAATTTGAGCTGAGCAGTTTGCAGCGCATCTTGCCAATCGACATTAGTGCAGCGAGTTTGCTTGTGAGCAATCTGAGTCATTCTGCGCAAATGTTCAGGATTACTTAATCGACATTCAAAACTAGTAGAGTTAGTAGAATTCAATATTGAAACAGAATTTAGGTTGTTATCATTAATGTCAGCAATACTATATTGAGCCTGCGATCCTTCCGCACGACCGGAGAAGGGACGAGACGAAAGCAAGCTATCAAAGGTATCTAATGGGTGCGCCGACATAAAGACTCCTAAAACCCATCTCAATGGCTTAATCGTTAGTTGAGTTATGAAGTTTCAACTCAATTCAACATGCAAGCCAATTTTGGTATTTGCCTAAAATTGCAGCAGGCCAGACGTTGCTTGCCGAATCTGTTTGAATGATATGTCGATTCAAACAAATTGTCAGTAAAAAAAAGTAAGCTTTAATTCTCAACAAATGTAAATATTTGTAACAAATCTCGCTGATTTGACTGGTGTTTTAGCTTAGCCACCAAAAACCCTGTAAATCAGGAATGAGTTTACATAGGTTTGTCTGGGTATAATTCGATCGAGTGCTATCACCATCCCACCAACATGAATCTCGATCCTGACGGCCAGCCTTTACAAATCGACTGGGAACGCCTGAGTCAAATTTCCGACGACGATGAAGAATTCCAGATAGAGCTGCTAAATATGCTGGCGGCAGATATTACCGAGCAAATAATTATTATCCGCAACGCGATCGAGCAAAAAGGCAGTCAAGAGTTGCAAGAACTCGGTCATTACCTTAAAGGTGCTACCGCCAATGTGGGAGTAGAATCGATCTCCTTGCTCGCCCGCCAAATTGAAGAAGCAGGCAGAGCTGAG
>JANOXZ010000357.1:0-22010 GCA_031418695.1 Synechococcales cyanobacterium VAR_35_metabat_10 | reverse complement strand
GACTGGAGCCACAAATGGCAGCCAATCTCCTTCATGAACTGTGTAGATAGGAATCCCACTAGGGATTGGAAAGATTGCTGGAGTACAGGTTGTACCTACAAAGGAAATATCCCAACAAAGTGGAAAAGTGAAAGATAGTTGAGCTGTACCAGCCCTCGCATCAATATTAGTCAGCAATACCCGGATTGTTTTGCCGAAAGGATGGTTACCTGCTGGCCCTTTACAGCCACCTGGCCAAGCCCAGCAAACTACTCCAAAACCATCGGGCACCCAATGCTCACCGCCATCCATCCAGGCTGCGCCATGATACGTGGGGTTCGGAGAAGATATTTCAGCGAACTTGCATTTATCACTACATTTTTGCTTGCGCAACTGGTAATCGGCTTCGGGTAAGCCACCAGATATTTGTCGTCCCGGATCTCTTTCGTCGTTACTGAGAGGTATATCGAACTGACCGAAGTTAATTCCAGTTAATAAGGAGAGCGGATTAGGAAACTGCGACAACGAAAGATTTGGCAAGCCGATGGCTCCCAAGTCTCCAATCATCAAAGACTCTACACCGGGAATGCTGCCCAATGCTTGGTCTACTAAACCGGGAATGGCCTCATTTACATTGAAATTTTTTAAGGTGTCTAGTGATAGATTACCTAAGGAAAAATTACCAAAATCAGGCAGGACAGATACTACTTGATCTAGGGCTATATTGGTAAGCTGCTGCTGAAGTTTTTCGGGATTGAGTAAATCTGCATGGCCATTGGCTTGCTGGAGGAGATTCTTCAGAGGCTGAAGCTGGGTTAGATCGCCTAACTGAATTTTGTTGGTGATATCTTGAATCAGAGCTTCTTTGACTAGTGGTAGATCGCCAAGTAGCTTATTTTGAAAGAGATTATTGAATCGATCTCCCAACAACTTATTGGGAGTAATTAAACTATATAAGCTCTGAAGTTTGTCTGCGCCTACTTGCTGAAGATTAATGTTGTTAACATTGGCAATTTGTGCCAAGTTAGATTGGGTCAGTCCCAAGTTAGCAAAATTCCCCACTGCCAACACTTTTTCCGCAGGTAGCATTTCACCAAGATTACAGCCAAAAGGAATTTTGGCCTGTTGAGTGAACTGGGTTTGGAGTTGGCTAGTGCAGGGGATTGCTGGGAATTGGTTGAGAGGAATTTGAGGTAAGTTGATTAATTCTTTGGCTAAACTTGGAGTGTCGGCTAGGGCGATAGCTTCGCTTGCACCTGCGGCGATCGCTGGAGATATCCAGCTACCAAATAGCCAACAGCAAATAGTCAAACTAGTTATTAACCAACGTTTGAACCCTAAAAAATTAATCATGGCTTGAGCTGCATAATTTGTTGGACAATCCGCATCGGTACATCGGTTTGTTGAGCTGCGACTTCCAAGGTGGAGCCTCTTTGCAATATAGATTGCAGTGCTTGTAAACGTCGATCGAGGGGACTGGCAGGTACAATCATATTTTTCTGTTTAGCCAAAGCCAGACCTTGGCTAAACAAAGCAGCTACGTCGATCAGCGGTGGAGCTGGGGCTGCCACTACTGGACGGGCAAAGAAGCTATCGGGGACTACTTCTACTGCACTGTATTTGGTGTCTTTGCCCAGGACTAACAAAAACTGATATAGCTTGCGTTGATTAGATCGATCGGTAGTGATGATCGTCAAGGGTAGCTTGCTGCTTTTCTTGGCTTTAGCAGTTAGGCGGGTAGGGAGCTTAAACGGATCTCCGATTTGCCGCAGATAAATTACCGCAGCTCCTCCCTGAGAGCGTCCAGGAGCGCCGAGCTGGGAGATTCGCGGTTCGATGCCGCCAGCTAAGGGAGAATCAAAGTCTACCAAGACTCTGGACGGATCGCTGATTCGTGCCTGCTGCACCAGCTCATTAGTTTTAATGAAACTGATAGTTAATCCCCACAGCGGCGAAATTTCTAGGGTTGGGACATCTTTGCCGCCTAGACCTTGGCTTTGACCGATCGATACCTGCTTAAAGCCGATATCGGCTAAGGCTGGGTTGGTAGAAAATAGGAAGGCGGCAGTAGCTACACAGCTTCCCCAGAAAATTTTGGGCTGCATTTGTTAATCCTAAAATGTCATGGATTGGTTAATAAAGACCCGAATTCCTCGGCCTTTAGGAATTTGATAGACATTGGGTCTACCGGCTAGTTCTTGGATAGCCTGTTGGTTGCGCTGAGACCAAACGCTAGAGAGATCTTTAAAGCCACCTTCTAGCACAGCACCCAATAGATTAGGGTCACGGTTAGTAATCACACTGCTGCTACTGCCGCCAAAACCACCGTTGCTGTTAGTAGCAAAAGTACTGGAAGGCTGATTGAGAATGCGGCCAACGTTGCCCAAAGCGCCAGCAAAAACGCCCAACAGATCGCGGTTAGAAGTGTGTTCCTCACGTTTAAAGTAGTCTTCGCCAATTAATAGGCCACCTTGGTCGTCACGAATCACAATCGAACCATTTGGAGGGGCAAATTCCATACCCTTGATAATGGCTGAGACTATTTCTAAGTCCGCAATGCCGATGGTGCTATTAGCTTGCTTTGCTGTCACTACAAACTGGGTGCCCGCTGGGAAGGCTTCGCGGTTGTTGCCGTCTAACATTGGTTCATCTAGTTTTAGCAAAAATTTAGCACCGCTGCTGGTACCGGAACCCCATAATACAGGAGTGACGGTGGAGCCTTTGGCGGAGGTGCCTACCAAAAGTGTAGTGATTGATAAGGGTGCTTCAGCGATTTTAGTGCCGATCGCCGAAGGCGCAAGCGGAGCTACCGCAGCAGTCCCGGAACTATCCTTTGCAGCCACTAGATCTGTGGTTGGCTCTTTGAGAGCTTCTTTTTGTGGTTCTTTGTTGATCGATTTTTGACCAGAGATATTTTGCTGATTGGCAAAAGCGGTACGGGCACCTCTGCTTTCGTTGCTATTTGCTTTGCTAACCGTATTAGACCCAGCATCTTGGTTGGCGTAGCTTTGAAAATACTGTGATAAAGGTGGCAGGTTAGAGGCAACAGCCAAAGCCACAGGAGAGATACCTTGTAAGCTGTTTGGTCTATTACTATTTTCGGGATTCAGTGCTGGTGGGGGTGGTGTTGCTCCAGAGGTTGCTACTGCACCATAGCGACCAATACTGGCAAGCTGCTGTAGTTCGAGCAGGGGATCCACAGGGGCTGGAGCGGGTGCTCGATCGAAAGCTGGTTGGCGAGAGATGCTAGCTCCAGGAATAGTGGTCGCTTTCAACAAAGATTTTTCTGATGTTTTGCTAGAAGCTAATTGTATTTCTGGTTGGATGGCCTTTACTGGTGCTACCACTACTGGTGCTGGTTTTGCTGGAGCTTTTGGTACTGAGGCTGCTACTGTCGGAGCTTTGACTGGAACCACAACTTTGGGCTGAGGAGCTGCTTGGGGCGCTGGTGAAATAGCTGGAGCAGTGGCAACTATTGGTGCTCTGGTGATTGGTGCAACAACTATTGGTGGTGCTGTTTCAATCGGAGTTTTAACACCAGTAATTTTCTCGGTGCTATCTTTGATTTGCCCAACTTGTTGTGCTTGAGCCAGAGAGTCTTTTTGTTTGGAGAGAGCTAGCTGTGCTTTGGTTTCTGATTCGGATTGCTGCGCTTTGGTAGTCTCAGCTTTAGCTGAAGATACTTTGTCTTCTGCTGGGTCTTTTTTCTTCACCACCTGTGCTACTTGCTCTTTGGGCATTTGGCCTTGAAAGAAGGTCATGCCACCTACAATTAATGTTAAGCCGACTCCGCCGACTAGGGCAGCTTTGGCTAGACCGTTGTGTTGGAGGCTAACTTTAGTGCGATTTTTTTCGGGATTGAATTCTGCTTCGTCAAAAACATCGTGGTCGTTATGTTCTGGGACGAATTCTCCGTTAATAGTGCTCTCTTGATCTATTGTTTCGTCGGCTTCTACATTAAACTTGGTGCTAACTTCAAAGTCAGTCGATGGCTCGGCATTCTTGCCCTCACTCATTGGATCACCAGACTCTAAATCTAAGCCCATTAATCCGGCCATATCTTGCATTGATGGTGCAGTATCGGAATGTAGTTGGTTGTTGGTGGTATCCATTTATTTTTTCTCCGGTGGTGTAGTTGGTTGGGCAGGCTCAGATTTTTCTTTGTTGCCAGGAACTGAGATTTTGCTGGGTTCAGCACCTTCGATATCTTTCATGGAGACAATCTCTAGTCCGGCTTGGCGAATGCCGTATACCAAGGACTCAAGCTCGTTGGAGAATTTGCCAGATTTGGGTAGTTGGGGAGTGTCGATCGCCTGTACGACTATTTCTTTGTTAAAAGGAATTTTGATAATGTCAGCGCGTCCCTGTTGGTATTGCAGCAGGGTAGCGACAACGTTGATTTTCCATTTGCCACTTTGGTTTTTGTCTACGAGGGTAGGCAAAGTAACGTGCTGAAATTTTAAAGTGGTTTTAATTTCGCCTTTAAATACGCCGTCAGGGGTCATTTCTGCCAAGATTTTGACTAGTTCTGTGCGGAGTTCTTCGCCGAAGGTGAAGCTGGCCTGAAATGCTGGGGAGGTAATCCGTCGATCGCCGTCTTTAATTTTGACCAGGGCACCGGCATCAGGGACTTTCTTGTCGTCGCTGGCTCCGGGGAGTTCGTTTGTCCAAGACATCAACATGATCAGTGAGTCGGTGACGAAGTGTTGGACTACTTCGGGCGATCGATCTTGGTTGCCGACGGCTTGAACTTTGATGGCTTGGCCGTCGCTGAGCTGTACTAACGAGGGGGCTGGTTTGCGAGCGATGTTAATGACGTTGCTCATAACTACAAGTTGTAGCATTAGGGTGAGTGCAGAAAAGCCGATCGAGGTGAGGGCAAACATGGCTACGATGTTTTTGCTGCCTTTGGCGGTTTGCAAACGGGTAATGCGACTCGTGCTCTTGGCAGAATCTAGCATTGAGAATATTCCTTGAATATAATAATTAATTGACGGCTATTGAGGCCAATACTGACAGCGATTTACGGGCTGAAGATGCGGTGGAGCGGTATTTTATAAGCTTGCTTTTAGTGTAGGCGATCGATTCTCGGTATTCCATCCGCCAATAGCACTAGCTTATTTCCAGCTATTTGATGGATATTCTGGTTTTTTCAATCCGTTCTTTTGTGGCAGGGGTATAGACTTTTATGGCGATTCCGTCTCGCATGTGGTGTAAGCGATATTTATCTAGAGAGGCTTTCAGATGCCTGAATTCACTTCATCTGAACCGGAATCGCTATAATCTTTTAACTATGGTGCAAGATTTTGTCAGATCAACCTGAAATCATCTATGTACATATTGCTAAAATATGAAATTAGGTCGCCAATCTGAGATACTGGCAACCTTATCAGGCTATTAAGTATAACAATTATATTAGTTAATTCTTCTGCATCCAATATTAGTCATAGGAGGTTTGGGATCGGGTGCAAGACATATAATGTATTTCCCATTTTTAGTAAGAGAAAATGAATAAGTCTCCTCGTCAATACCACCAGGACTAAAAGTGCTTTGATAAGCTGCGCGATTAGAAGCTATTCCCATTAACTGCCAACCACTATTTAGTAAATCACTCAAACTAGTTTCTACTTTTTCCCACTTTGAAGGAACAGAATGTGCTGCGGTTTGAAAAACTAAGTTTAATGCAACAGCAGCGATATAACCGACCAATTTTTTATTACGCATATATGACCTATTTTAGTCTCCTCTACCTTGTTTATCAGGTGAACTAGGGCTTCCTTTTCCTCCAAGGTTATAGAATCCAACACCGCTGTTGAAACCAAAACCTTGAGCTGATTGAGCAACGCTGCTGAGAGTCGCTAACCCAGAGCCTGAAGCAACGCTGATTGCCAAGACAGGAGCAAGCAGACCAAGAACAACAGCAGTCACCATCATATCCACATTGTTTGGACCAGCCAAAACCATCGCCATCGATGATAGACCAGAAATCAAACTAAAGCAAATCTTGCAAAAACCTAGAGTTAGAAAGGATATACCCCAAGTAACGATCGGTTTTGAGCCAACTGGAAACAGAGATAGAGCCAAAAATATTGGACCTACCAAAGCCGTGATCAGCATCATTATCTCAATAATATACAAAAATGCTCCTCTGAAGCTCAAGATCACTCCCCTAAAAGGAGCCGTATCTTCAAAGCTATGAATATTCCCAATGTCTGCCATTTTGTCTATCATGTTCCCACCTTTGAGTGCATTTAGATTTTTTAGGTCAAAGCGGTTCTTGGTGTAGTTTGCAGTGTAGTCTTTCCAGTCCTGTATTTCTTTCTGCCACTTAGCACCATTACTATTTGTAGCATCTGGCCACAGGCGCTCTAAACCAATATTAAAAACTTTTGAAACAGTGGCATTCTGAGTCATACAGTCTTCAAATCTTTTAAACTCCGTTTCTGACTGACAGGCTTTCACCTGACCATCGGTAAACGAAATTGCCGCATCGAAATTTGCCAAAACACTGGTGGCCGATCGAAAGCTCACCTCCGCATCTATTACTCTATTGAGAGTCAGATTAAAACCATTCATGGCATCTCTGGTCGCCAAAGTCAGATCTCTCATATTTTTGCCATTGTTGGACAGCATCAATATCAAGAGCACCGGAAACACCATCTCATTTGCGGCTGGTCTTAGACCTCCTTCCTCTAAGGTTTTATACAACTTCACACACCAAAAACCCACTGCCAGCACTGCAATTAATGTACCTAAAAAGCAGATTGTGCGATACATGCCACCTTCCATGGATATTTTCCATAGTTTGTTTAGTGCTGCTGGTATTTCTGAATCTTCGGTCGAATTAGTTACAGCACCCCATAACTGATCAAGCAAACCTGCTCCTGGGGCTGGAGTTGTTCCTGGTGAAGTATTTGGAACTAAGGGTGTTACACCAGGAATGCTTGGTTCCGGTGTTTGTGCTAACAAAATTTGGGGGATAAACATCATACTTTCCTAAAAAATTATTGTTGGTTGATAAAGTTGATTACGAACCACGTCCATATCTAGTGTGGTTTTCTCGCCAGTTGGAAATTGATTTTTCCTGCTCTTGCAAAATCTTCTTTTGCATTTCGCCCTGTGCTATACCCGCTGTGTTAGCATTTGCTTGGTTTGCCACCGCCAACTGAATTTTAATTGCTTGCAAATTACTATTTTGCAATGCTAATAGTCGCAACTGGGCAGCATTTATTGCTGATTGATTGCTATTCTGACTGGATAAGATTTTCAACACATCTTGAGATGAATCAACTTCTTGAGCAGTGTATGAACTAGCCGCAGAATTCTCTGCTGCCTGTGTAGATTCTTCTACTAACTTACTGATTTGATCTAGATTTTTTACCTCTAGTTCTTGTGATTCCTTACTTAGAACAGATTCTGCTGCTACCGATGATGCTGTCCTAGAGGCTGTACCTTGACTAGGAAGCACTGATGGGGTTTTGGATGCTTTTTTCTTTTCATCGATCGCCCTTTGAGTTTCAGAAGGAGCCAAGACATTTAGTGCTCCTTTAATCTTGTTGATATCAGCATTAGATAAATTGGTGAACTGCTGAATTTGAGGCAAGAAGATGGTAGCAACCTGATTGATCTCTCCTAAAATCTTGCTGATTGTGGGATCATTTTTAATGCTAAATAGAAAAGAATCTGCTTTCTTTTTTAAATCGCCAATGAATTGTAAGGGATTGAAAGCACTGGCTTGAGAGGCTGTTCCACCTAATAATAAAGTAGTAATCAAAGCCGCTCCAATGATCCGGGTCTTAACTTTAGCGGACTTTTTGTTTTTAATTTTTCCTTTCATAATTGTTATTCCTATTAATTATTCAACATCAATAAATTCGTCTGCATCATTGGCGATCGCTTCAGCCTCTTCAGCTACGGGCTGAACACCAGCCGGGAGATTAAAAGGCCGACTCTCGCGTAATGCCGAAGCCAACTCCTCCGAGAACGCCATCAAACCCTTATAAGGATCGCCATAGTGCTCCATAAATGCCCGTCGTGCCGCCGCCTCCTGGGGATTATTTGCCACCACCGCCAGCAAAATCGGTGGACTATAGTAGCGCACAAAAGTCTGGGTTCCAGCCTCATCGAGCAGCCATTTAGAATACATTTCTTCTTTGGCTGGATAGAAATTTTTGCCCGCATTGCGCGCCACAATATCTGGATCGAGCTTTAGGATATTTACAAAGCTCTCTTGGGCTACGGGCTGAATGCGACCAATTAAGCGCGTTGATAAGTTTTGAATAATCTTCGGCCCCGCCTTAGAAGTCGCCAGCGTATTGGGATCTTGGGCTGCCAGCAGCACCCGAATACCCGCCTTTGCTCCGTTAGCCGTCAACCTAGCCACCAATTGACCAATCTCTTGCCACTCCAACAAAATCGAAAACTCATCAATAAAAAAGATGCTTTCTGGGTAACTAAGAGTCCGGCGTAAAGCCGCCGAATAAGCTGCCAGCGCCAAGACTGCTGCATCATCACCATCACTCAACCCCCGCAAAGCAAACACCAGCAGCTTATTGTCAGTATCAAAAGTCGAAGGCCGCGCGATTGCCTTGCCCACCCGGGAACTAATCCAAAATTGTAGTTGTCGCTTGATCTGGTTCACCGCCAGTTCTGTACTGGCATCTTCCAAAACCTGCACCGGCAATCCTTCTAGACCATGCTCCTCAAAAAACTCCAAGAAAGTCACCAAGGTCGGAGTCGCTTCCCAAGCTTCAGTATTACGACCAGCCAATCTAGCTAGCTCATAACGTTCTAAGATTTCTGGCCGATCGAAGAACCGATCGAGCGCAGGCACCAACACCGACCTAATCGCCTGCTTTAACATGCGATCTGTAGTAGTCTGCGCCTCACCACCCCCAAATACCATGATCATTAAAGCAGTAGCCAAAAACTCCTTGTAGTCCACCATTCGCTCAGTGCGCTGCTTCTCATCAAAAGCCGAGAGATCGGGGATTTCTAACAAATTATTGGCTTCCTTCCCAATATCAAAATAAGCCCCGCCCACATAGTTAGTAAAATCCTTAAAAGTCGAAGCCGCATCCGAAGGCGGGAAATCCATAATAATTACCGGGATATCCTGCGCCAAAGCAGGCACCAGCATCCCCGCCACCAATACCGATTTACCGGCGCGAGTGGTAGCAAACAAACCGATGTTGCGGTGCTGCTTATACAGATCGAGATGTAGTGGCACCCCGCCTTCATCGCTGATAAGTTCGACCCCTTGTTTATCGACTGGAATTGGTTGTACCAAAGACATAAATCCTGGAGCTTCACCGGTCAAATAAATCAGCCTGCGATCGAACGGTGTCGCCAGCATTTTCTCCCAAGTAGTCGGCAGAGTTTGTAGCCACATTTTCCAGGCATACTCATTCTCCCGATCGATCCAAGCTGGTCGGCGGAAGCAATTTTGTAAATAGCGACAAGCCGAATCCAACTCATTCAAAGTAGGACGATGTACCACCATCACTACGCCAACTAATAGTGGTAACGACCCTTCATACAAAGCCTCCTGAGCAGCGATCGATTTCCGCTGGCGAATCGAAGCCCCTACATCGATGTTGGCATGTTTGGCCGAGTCATTTTGGGCAGCGATCGACTGGCGCATCACCCGGCTCATATTCTCTTTAATAATTGCATCGTTGGCGCGGGTCAACTGACAAAAACACTCGGTATCATACACCGCATCCCGCGCAAAAATATCCCACAGATAGCGCAGCTCAGCTCCTTTATCGACCCAGCCACCGGGCTTATCGACAAACACCAAAGGGGCAGCGTATTTTCCTTTAATATGGATAAATGATCGATCGGCAAAAGGCACCCGATCTTGACTAGGAAACAAGTGGCTAGTCAAATGTACATCGGAATTCACAATTTCGGTAAGTTCCTCGCCATCAAACACGGTGAGCTGAGGAATTGCCGGTGCTTCTTCTTCATTAAACCGCTCCCACAGTGCCGACCAAAGCTGATTCTCGGTCATGGGAACTACCGCTAGACCCATTTTATTAGATAACAACTGCTCCCACTGAATAAAGCCATCAGTAAAAGCTCGGTTCATCATCTCTTCGTATTCAGCGGCTTGAATGGCTCCAGCAGTGCCCGCAAACTTCGTCCAGTAGTTTTCACCATAGGCCAAAATCTTCTCAATCCAGTCATTGGCGTTAATAGTGGCAGCATCGATCGTGTAAGTCACATAAAATCGTAGTGACTTGGGCTTACGCAGCCCTCTTTTCGATAACTGCGCGGTTCTTTTTTTCTCGGCTAATAACAAAAATTGTAGGCGAGGATTAGTGGTTTTCATCGCTAGCTCCGAGAGCTGTCGCTGCCGAGCTTCGTCGCTAGAAAAGGAACTAAAGTGAATAGTAAACTTCTCTCCCGGCAACAAATCTTTCAGACCACTCTCGATGCCATCAAAAATAGGATCTACTTGGCTCTCACGCAGGGTGCTATGCACACCCTTGGTTTCAAACCCAAAGACAAACTGAAAGCTCTCGGTTTTTTTATTGCCCCGCCGTAACAAGTAAGCCGCTGCTACTCGTCCCCTCATTTGAAATTTGACGATCGCTTCGCAGGGAATCTCATTCTCAAATGGCAAAAGCTTGAGCTTTTCTTTGCCATTATCTACAGTTTGGGGCTTTTGTTTGACGAGCACTTTCATAGTAAAAACTAATTGTGATTTGGAGCTTTATGGTTTTCTTCGATCAATCGGGCGATAGCGCTCATGGCCTCTGCTCCAGCGGTTGGGTGGAGACATGAATTTAGATAGAAACTTGTGAGGCTTTTGGCCAGCTAATATCGTCCAAGTCACACAGCCCCAGACAACTAGTCCAACTGTCCATTGCCAATCTAAGACAAGAATACTACGAGTAAAAATGAGTACCGTGACTAAGATGCCACCCCAAGGTAGCAACAAGTCAGCGGGAATTGGACCAATGCTGGGACGAGATCCCAGCATTTGATTAATTTGCCGGAACTTAGACATAACTTAGGGAGTAGGGGTAGTAGTAGTACCAGTAATTGCTCCAACTAACACGTCACCGAGAGTACCAGCCAGCACTACAAAGAAAGGCGTTTTGGCTAAATCTTTCCACTCTTCGCCTTGGCGCACAGCCTGGAATACTTGCACAATTCCAAACAGCACATACATCACAAATAGCATCCGCAGGGTATTCATTACCAAGCTGACAGCCTGAGTGACGTTGGCTCCTGTGCCCTTGAAATTAGTCTGGATAAAGGTTTGAGCATTGTTAAAAAACTGGGCATGAGAAGGTTCTACAAAAGCTAAACCTAAAACAACTCCAGCAAACAATCCAAACACCACACCAGTAAACATCACAACATTTAACTTGTAGCGTTGAAAAACATCCCGATATTGATGTTGGATTTTCCAGATAAATACTGGGTTGGAGTAAACGCAGCCAGCAAATAGCATCAAGGCCAAAAAGCCCCGGCCACTGAATAGGCAAAGAATTGCACTAATCAAATAAATCACAGACATCAATGGACTCTGAAGTATCTGCTGGATTTGGGTTGTGATACTGGAGAGCGAGCGGCGGGCAGGTGATTTCAACATCTTATTTTAGGCGGTGATTGAATTGAAGAATTAAGCCGACAGCTCACGATAGCTTCGCGACCTGCCAGACAGTTTTGCCCGAATGCATTCGGGCAAAACTGTCGCAGGTTGCACCAAGGGCGATCGATTCAAACAATAAATACATAGTTGGAATGTCTTGGTACTTAGTTATTCGTGAGCCATTACCGCAATAATATCTAGGCTTTTTTCTGGTTGGCTAGATACCGAAGACTGGTTCAGGCATCTAGCTGAAATTGTTTCACTCAACAGAACACCCCGTTTCTCTTGGCTTCAAGCCAGAACCCATGTCTAATCACTAAATCTCTGGTACTACTTATTTGTCGGAAAAATATTACATTGTGTTTGTAATTTAGCTGTGTGTGATATAGCTGATCCGTGATTATGCTGGGTGAATTGAGTATCAATAACAATAAATAAGTAATTTTACTTAGCAAGCTCCAGTACTAGGGTTGGAGCTTCTTAACAGATCGAGTAAACAGGACTACCTACGCAAAATTTTGAGATATTTTGTCAAAATAGTCGCCAAAACACCTCTGGCCGTGCTAACTTGGATTCAGATTTTTGGTTTTTTGACCATGCTTGGTATTAGACACCACCTTAAAATTTCGATCGCCCAGGGCAGCGTTGCCACCGGCGGATTGCCCCAGCGACGAACCTAGGGTCGCGGCAGATATTTTGCCCCCATTTCAAATCGTTTGGGCAAAACTGAGACTGCGATCACATCAGCTTTCTATAACTTTAATCTTGTACTGATTCTCTCTTCGACCTGTTCAGCCCCTGGGATCCATTGGGTCAAACAAGCCTTTTGGAACCATGTCTGTTGGGGAATTGAAACAGCGAGTAATCCATATCCACACCAAAAAACTTTAGGAGTAACACATTGGTTCCCACCTTAATTCAGCAATTATTTATGTCAGCGGATCCTGCAGACACCACTCCTTTTAGTAAGGAAGAATTCGATCAACAGGTCATGACCACCTATGGCCGGTTTGACTTGGCTTTAGTTAGAGGCGCTGGCTGCCAAGTTTGGGACGACCAAGGCAAAGAATACCTAGACTTTGTAGCCGGAATTGCCACATGTACCCTGGGTCACGCCCATCCAGCAATGGTAATGGCAGCTACCCAGCAAATGCAGCAGCTTACCCACGTTTCTAACCTCTATTATATTCCCGTGCAGGGCACACTAGCCAAATGGTTAGTCGAGCATTCCTGTGCCGATCGGGTGTTTTTCTGTAACTCGGGAGCCGAAGCCAACGAAGGAGCCATCAAGCTAGCGCGCAAATATGGTCACACCAAACTAGGCATCAGTGAACCCGTAATTATCACCGCCGAAGCTAGCTTTCATGGCCGGACAATGGCCACCATTACCGCCACCGGTCAACCCAAGTACCAAAAGAACTTCACCCCCCTAGTCCCCGGTTTTCATTACGTCCCCTACAACGACTTAGAGGCCATGAAAGCCGCCCTGACCGAGCTATCGAGCAGAGTCGCTGCCATTATGCTAGAGCCTTTACAGGGTGAAGGCGGTGTGAATCCTGGGCAAAAAGAATATTTTCAACAGGTGCGGCAGCTCTGCGATCAGCATCAGATCCTATTAATCCTTGACGAAGTGCAAACTGGCATGGCCAGAACCGGGAAATATTGGGGCTATGAAAATCTGGACATTGAGCCAGATGTATTCACCAGTGCCAAAGGTCTGGGTGGTGGAGTGCCGATCGGTGCCCTGCTCTGTAAGGAATCTTGCAATGTCTTCCAGCCAGGGGATCACGCTAGTACTTTTGGGGGCAATCCCTTCGCTTGCGCCGTAGCCCTGAGTGTCTGTCAAACCGTCGAATCCGAAAACCTGTTGGCTAATGCGGCTACTCAGGGCGATCGGTTACGCACAGGACTCCAAGCCCTAGTAACCAAATATCCTGAACACTTGATGGAAGTACGGGGCTGGGGACTGATTGTTGGTCTGGAGCTGCAGACTGATAGCTCGATCGCCGCTGGTGATGTAGTGAAAGCAGCCATGGCTCAGGGCTTACTTTTGGTGCCAGCAGGGCCAAAAGTGGTACGGTTTGTACCGCCTTTGATTGTGACTGGGGAGGAAATCGATCGGGCTTTACTACTAGTGGATACCGCTTTGACCATGCTCACCCAAAGCTAACAATCTAGACCTAGTAACAGTTGTGTTAATCTATATCTATCGGAAGCTTTGAATCCCTCACTGGCTTATATACGTAGATGAGCCAGTGATACCCAACAAACACTAACCTGCCATGTCAGACTCTTCTCCTTTGCCCGTGGGGACGATCCTTGAAAACAACTACAAAATTATTAGCGAATTAGGTCAAGGAGGCTTTGCTCGCACCTATTTAGCAGCTAATCTGCGGCGCTTTAATGAAAACTGTGTACTAAAACAGTTTGCACCCCAAATGGGAGCCAATCTGGTCAAGGCCAGTGAGTTGTTTGAGCGGGAAGCAAACGTGATGTACAACCTCAATCACGATCAAATTCCGCGCTTTCGGGAGCAGTTCAAAGCCTTTACCACTGCTGGTGAGTTTTTGTTTATTGTCCAAGATTATGTAGATGGCGATAACTACTCCGAGATGATCGATCGGCGGGGGAAATTATTTTCCGAAAAAGAAGCCTGCGAATTCTTGCAGCAAATTTTGCCGGTATTAGACTATATTCATTCTTTGGATGTAATTCACCGCGATATTTCTCCTGATAATATTATTTGTCGTAAAGCTGATGGTAAGCCAGTTTTAATTGACTTTGGTGCTGTGCGTGAAGCCGCTGCCAAATATAGCCAAGCCTCGGCTACTGTGATTGGCAAAGTTGGCTACGCTCCCGAAGAACAAATGCGTCGTGGCCAAGTATCACCCTGTAGTGATTTATATGCTTTGGCGGCTACTACACTGACTCTGTTAACCGGCGAACAGCCCGAGAAACTCTACAATACTCAACTAGCTACTTGGGACTGGAACAGGCACATTAAGCTGAGTGGGAGCATGAACAAGCTTTTAAAAAAAATGTTGTCCTATCGTCCAGACAAACGTTATTCCTCAGCAGCAGCGGTGCTGGCGGCGCTACCGAATGCTAAGCATCTCAATAAACAGTCAATGCCTACGGCCTTGGGAACCGGAAATAAGGCTCAAAATAATCTGTTGTCTAAAATGAAGACTATGGTAGTCTCACCTCGTGGTAGCAGCAGAGCAAAAACCACCCGACCACCGACCACTACTGTCGCCACTGAATGGAAAAAACCAGCGCGGGGGGCGCTCAAGTTTTTTACGGTGCTGTTTTTGGGGATTTGGGGAGCAACTGCAGGTTGGCAGTGGGGTTTAAGTCAATGGAAAGCAGCCAGCGATTCATTTAACCCCAATAAAATAATTAACGATACTTTGGCTCAATCACCATTGAAATCGTGGACTGATGCTTTGTCAAAATCTTGGGGTTCGGTGCAATCGGTGACCGATGCGGTGGCTGGTGTTTTGCCGAATGGTGCTGTAGACGATCAGAAAATTTTGGACAAGCGGGTGGCTGTCCAGAAAAAACTGCGGGATACTGGGAAATCTACCGATAAATTTTACAAGAAAGTCGATCAGGCTTTTTATGCGAAGCACCCGGAGTTGAATAAGCGAGAGCTGAAACCGGTGGCTGAGGATAGTAAGCTGCGCTATGAGTGGTGGTCTTTAGCCGATCAGATGTTGAATTAGAGATTATCAAATATTTGAGCAAGAGCCATGGCTGTCCAGTCGATATCGGCTTCAGTGGTTTGGTGGCCGAGGGTAAGGCGGATGCCGCTGGCGGCGGTGGCTTCGTTGTGTCCCATGGCCAATAAGATGGGGCTGGGGGCGGTTTTGCCGCTGTGGCAGGCGGAGCCAGCGCCAATGCCAATTCCGGCCAGGTTCATTGCCCGCACGATCGACCTACCAGAATATTTGGTGGTAAAGCTGAGGTGATGGGGCAAGCGTTGAGTAGGATGACCGCTGAGTTGTATATCTGGACGGTGTTGGAGGAGATTTAGTAGTCGATCGCGGAGCTTTTGTAGGCGAGGAATTTCTACCGCTAACTCAGATTTTGCCAATTGTGCTGCTACCCCAAACCCAGCGATTTGGGCAGTAGCTTGAGTGCCCGATCGCAGTCCACTTTCTTGACCACCACCGCGCAACAGTGGCAAAAGCTGTAACTGATTCATATATAAAGCCCCAACTCCACCGCCACCATAGAGCTTGTGGGCAGACATGGAGAGCAAATTAATTCCTAAACTGGGGGCATCGATCGCCACTCTACCCGCTGCTTGGACAGCATCGGTATGGAAAGGTACTTGGGCTTGTTGACAGATCGCGGCTAATTCGGCGATCGGCTGGATTGTCCCCACTTCGCTCTGGCCATAGATCACTGATACCAAAACTGTATTGGGCTGCAAAGCTGCCACTAAATCTTGAGGATTAATCATGCCCAGCTTATCTACTGGCAACATGGTAATTTGCCACCCTTGCTTTGCTAACCACAGCGCAGGCTGGGTAATCGCGGCATGTTCAACGCTAGAAATAATCAAATGTTGGGGAGCATCGTACTGCTGAGCAATCCCCATCACCGCTAAATTGTTGGCCTCTGTACCACTCGCTGTAAAGACAATGTTTTGAGACTGTGCCCCAATTAAATCGGCAACTTGAGCGCGAGCGGTTTCTAAGACAACGGCACCTCTTTCACCCCATTGATGCAAGCTGCTGGGGTTGCCCCACTGCTCAGCTAAAACCGCCTGAATAGCCTCGATCGCCTCAGGACGGGTAGGAGTAGTAGCACTGTAGTCTAAATAAATCTGCATGTAGCACTGACCGGACATCCCCCTCATTATCTAGCTCTGGCAGCTAAACAGCAAATCTTTGGCTCAATAAAAATTCCGCGATCGGCAGATCCGCTGGAGTGGTCACTTTCAAATTACTTTCTTCTCCAAGCACAATTTTTACTGGCAAACCACAGCGCTCAAACAAAGCTGCATCGTCAGTGACTTCCCATTCCAACTCTCGTCCCCGATCGTGACAGTCTTTTAAAAGCTGGGTACGAAAACCTTGGGGGGTCTGGGCGGCCCATAGATTAGCTCGATCGGGGGTACTAGTAACTGTCTTGTTGTGATCTACAATCTTGATGGTGTCTTTGACTGGCACCGCTGCCACCAGTCCATCACAATCTTGTAAAGCCACTGCACAGCGATCGAACAAGTCTGGCTGCGCCAAGCAGCGGGCACCATCATGAATTAACACATGAACAGCGTTCAACGGCAAAGCTTGCAGGCCGTTGTACACCGATTCTTGGCGACTCTCGCCACCAATTACAATTTCGATATGTTTGCTGAGATCAAGCTGGCTCAGCAAATTGGTAATGAACTCTTGATCGGCAGGTTGGGCAATGATCCCAATCCAATCGATCGAACTTGCGGCCTCGGCGGCCAATAAAGTCCAAGCTAAAATTGGCTTGCCCAAAACAGTCAGGAACAGCTTATTTTGATCGCTGCCCATTCTTTTGCCCATCCCGGCGGCTGGAATCAATAGATGCATGTTACTCGGCAGCCGCTGCGGTATTCACCGTCATCAGTTTGACCGCAGGTTTGACTGGGCGCTTCTCTTCTTTTTTCTCAAAGACAATTTCGCAACCCCAATCTACCTCCGACCAGCGATAGATTTGCTCTAAACTGCTGTCATCAGCCTGAAGGTTGAGTAAACTGTCGCGATCGGTCTCTAAAAACTCGCCAGTATCCACATCCATCAACACGGTGTTGAGGAGCTTAAAATGCTGCTTGACTTTGACTTTGCGGCCATCGGTGATGCTGTAGACTTTACCTTCGTAAAACTTCTGGACGTAGCCGCCTTCCCGCGCCCATTGGTTAGCACTACCGGTTTTCACCCACTGCTTGGTGCCGTTAGCAAAATACACAACCACGAGTCTTGGTTGCTCTAAACTTTTCTGTTCGCCCATGGAAATATCTCGGAAACTTGTTTCTATATTACCTCAACGTTTGAGAACCTACATGAGCAGGACTACTTAGCTGTTTTAGCTGCTGGTTTGCGGTGTCTAGTTGGTCTGGTAAAATTGGCGGAAGTCTTGAGGGTTTAAACCAGTGCTTGCAGCAGTTCTCCATGGTCGCGAAGACCTCCGCCTTACCGAAGTAGATGAACCCACCGCCGCTGGAGGGGAAATGATTATTAAGGTGGGGGCAGCGACCACTTGTGGCACCGATCTGAAGGTGTGGCGCAGGGGCGGTCATGCCAAGATGCTGAAGCCGCCGACCTTGTTTGGTCATGAGGGGGCGGGAGTGATTGCAGCGATCGGCAGTGGAGTGACGGGCTGGCAAGTGGGCGATCGGGTGGTAGCAAATAATTCGGCTCCCTGTGGCCAGTGTTTTTTCTGTGAGCGCCAAGAGTTTTCGCTGTGCCCCAATTTGACTTGGAATAATGGCACGTTTGCCGAGTATCTCAAAATTCCTGCCCAAATTGTTCAACATAATATATTGAGAATTCCGGTTGGTGTCCCAGATGAGTTGGCGGCGATGACCGAACCCTTGGCCTGTGTGCTGCATGGGGTGGCCAGGAGTAATGCCAAGCCGATCGATCGAGTGGTAGTAATTGGAGATGGGGCGATCGGTTTGATGTTCGTAGCGGTGCTGGCACAGCGTTGTGCAGAGGTGTGGTTGTTTGGCGGTAATGCCGATCGGTTGAAAGTCGGTGAAAAGCTAGGGGCAAAGCGGGTTTGGAATTATCACGAGATTACGGATATTCCTAGTACTGTCAAGGGTTTGACTAATGGTTGGGGGGCAGATATTGTGATCGAGGCTACGGGGGTGCCTAGCGTTTGGGAAGCAGCGATCGCCTCTGGTCGTCCAGGTTCCACAATCAATCTGTTCGGCGGTTGCCCAAAGGAGACGACGATTACGGTGCAGACTGAGCAGTTGCATTACAGTGAGCTGACTTTGAAAGGGGTGTTCCACAATACTCCCCAGTATGTGCGGGAGGCTTTGGATCTGATTTCTCAGCGTTCGGTGGATTGGAATTTGCTGGTGAGCGATCGCCGCCCTCTCAAAGATCTCGGCCAAGCTTTTGATGACATGCTCCATCGCCGCGTGATCAAGGTAGCCATACAACCTTGACAACTTAATTCACTCAGGTTTACTCAAATCGATTCCCCTAATAAGTAAAAGTTGTTTCAACTGAGCTAATTCAAACTCGGCTGAATCCGCACGTTGAGTTTCTCGCTCGGCTCTTTGTTTCTCTTGCTCTGCACGTTGAGTTTCTTGCTCGGCTCGTTGTTTCTCTTGCTCTGCACGTTGAGTTTCTTGCTCTGCGGGTGTCAGTACCCAATTTTGCTCTTGATCATACCAACGCAGCCAGAGACGATTAATACCCTGGTAACTTCCTTGCCATACACCTATACCCAGTTGTGCCTCTGGCAACCAGATTCCTTTTCCTTCAATAGTTAAAGGTTCGTAAGTATTGGTCATTAGTCCAAAAGCTTGAAACTCGTCTGTGTAGCGATTGAATACAAAATAATAAGGTATCCGTAAAATTCTTTCGTAAACTTCCCATTTCGTGGGCGGTTTATTTATTTCTCGGAGAGTCTTACCTAAGTCTTCTTGCTCTGTTCCAGGTGAAAGCAACTCTACTACTACAAAAGGATCGACGGATTCCTGCCAAATAACATAACTCAGCCGTAAATCTCGTTCTTGGTATAAACGCGATACTCCCAACACCCCGAACCAGTCTGGTCTTTTATACCATTGTGGATGGCGAGAATCGTAGTAAAGATTAAGGTCACTTCCAGTAAATACTTCCTCATTAGAATAATTAGGAGGACGAAATGTTTGACGTAATAATTCTGGTTGAAAGTCATGAAATTCGTCTGGCAAACCTAACTCCTCCTGATCTTCACTCGGTAAATCATACATGGTAGGCAAGGTTTCTTGTGGAGACAGAGGAGGGTTAACTTGATACATACTCTTGAAACTCTACTGAAATCAATTGAGTTCTAGTTTAACAGATCGAATGCTATCAAAATTCATAATACTCATCAATATATACGAGAGAGATCTGAAGTTTTCTAGGTTCTTGTTTGATGCCAGTATCCTGATGACAAAGAATATACTATCAAAATCTAGTGGGGTGGATTTTATACGCCCACGTTGGCCATGGCTGTTTTGATTAACTGGAAAAAATATGGTTCTTTGACGCTAACTTCTTTTAATCCTTGGGTGGGGGTTGCTAATGTTGCTGTCTTTTGGCCTTTGATGGCTGTTAGGGTATGACCACTATTATTCCAGATTTTTAAAGCTTGGCCGTCGGGGGCTAGTTCGCATTGATATTCTCGTTCCTGAAAGCTAAAGCTACAGGGGATTACCGCCGTTGATAGCTCCACTTGCGCTTTTGGCGATCGACTCCCTGAAATATTCACAACACGGGCGCTCACTAATTCAATTTCGATGTTGCTTTGGCCATTCCATTTATTTTCTCGCAACTTATAAGCAATATCCAGTCGATCGGGCAAGGGATAATATTCCGCCCAGCGCCAACCCACACCCTTGATTCCTCTGGGTAAATCAGGACTATCCACCGTTACCTTTAAATGACTTTCATCCTTACCAATAATCCGCTGATCCGCAATCCGTACATTTGACGACCAAAACACTGGCTCGGGGTTGCCCATGCCACAGGGTTGCACTGCATCAATTTGTTCATAGGTGTAGCGATCAATCTCACTCAACTCGGCTTGCACATCGACTTTCACTAAAGTCTTTAAATGTTCTGGCTCCAAGCATTTATGGGCAAAAGTTCGCATCCGCTGCTGCAACTCGGGTAAATTGTCGCTATCCATCGAAAAGCCACCGGCTGCGGGGTGTCCACCGTATTTCAGCAATAAATCATGGCAGAATTCTAACGATTCAAAGATGTTGAATTCGGGAATACTCCGTGCCGAACCCCGAATATGTTGTTTGTTTTCGTAGGTGCCAATAAATACTGGTACTCCGTAACGTTCTACTAAGCGCGAAGCTACAATGCCAATTACTCCATGATGCCAGCCTTCAGCGACCACTACTAATACTCGATCGAGTAAGTATTGCCGATTCATTGATTCCACTATGCCGATCGCTTCTTCTTCGATCTGGGCACAGAGTTCTTGGCGTTGGCGATTGGTGGCTTCGCATTCTTGGGCGCGTTCTTGGGCAACATCGGGATCTGTAGTGGTTAATAGTTCAATTACTGTTTGCGGATCGCCGATCCGACCGATCGCGTTAATGCGGGGGCCGAGTTTAAAGCCAATATCCTCGGGCTTCATTTGTTTGTTATCCCCAGCACCAGATGCGGTGATGAGAGCTTGGACTCCCAGAATTTGAGATTTAGCTAAGAGTTTGAGTCCCTGCCGTACCAAGGTGCGGTTGATGCCGGTGAGAGCAGCGAGATCGGCGATCGTTCCCAATGTAAACAGCTCTAACATTTGAGGGGCGAGGCTGGCGGTTCTGTCGCTATCGATGCGTTCGATAAGTTCGATCGCCAGTAAATAAGCGACTCCGACTCCAGCACTGCTGTAGTAAACCGAGTCGGTGGGAATCAGTTTAGGATTCAAAATCGCATGGGCTGGCGGTAGTTTGGGCGGCAGATCATGGTGGTCGGTGATGATTACTTTTAAGCCCAGGTTGACGGCGTGTTCGATCGCGTCGTAAGCCGAGATGCCATTATCTACGGTCATTACTAGCTCGATGCCATCAGCGTGGAATTTTTCTACAATTCTTTTGTTAATGCCATAGCCGTCGCTCATGCGGCTGGGAATTTCGTAGTGAACGTTGCCACCCAGTTCTCGTAATGCACGGATCAACAGAGCGGTGCTGGTCATGCCGTCGGCATCGTAGTCACCACAGATGGCGATTTTGGAGCCTTGGGCGATCGCTGCTACCAATAAATCTACGCTGGTTTTAAGATCTCGGAAGTCGATCGAAGGTGAGGGCAGATCTTGGCCGCGTCCATGGACATAATGTTCTACTTGGGCGGCTGAAGAGATGCCCCGATTGATCAGGACTTGGGCGATTAGGAGTGAGGTGGGGTTGTCGGGAATGATTTCGACCGATCGAGCCAAGGCCATGGCGGTATTAAGATCGGTGGGGGCAATTTGCCAGCGATGGGAGGGCAGGATGGCAGGCATAGAACTTACGGCGATTCGTACTTGACCATCATCGGATATTTGGGGATTCTGCCTGCATGAATTTACCAAATCTTTGCTAAATTCAGCACAAATCCAGGTAGTACATCTTCTCCACTGATAGTATTTGGTGATTGTAAAATTTCGATGGAGCTATCGATCCGATAAATTTCCACCTGCTGATCTTGAGGATTTACCAGCCACCCTAGCCGTACACCATTGGCTATAT